>JBDKUU010000962.1:0-18844 GCA_039679525.1 Phycisphaerales bacterium
CCTCCATCCGGACCACGGACGACACAGAGAAATTGGCCGGGGCGGTCGCCGCAACGCCCCGGCCAAATCGTGAAATCAGAGTAGCCTGTTCTTTAGATAGTGGCTCACCGCGGGCCTTGGTGACAAATTCGAGATAGTTTTCGGGCGAAAGGGCCGACCGGCCGCATGGGAAAGAGGGCAAATGCGATTCGCCGCTACTCCTTCAACGGGGCCCGGGTGGCCGTCGGCGGGGTGGAAACCCCCATTTTGCGGGCGATCTCCCGGATATACCGGGCGGATTGACGCGCCTCCTGCAAGACGACCAGCGGGTCCTTTTGGGGCTCTCCCATCAACTCCAGGATCAGCGACCCCTGAAAGTCCACTTCGCTAAGCTCTCGGAGCAGCCTGTTCCAGTCGATCGTGCCCTTTCCCGGCGGGAGGTGCTGATCGTCCTTGCCATTGTTGTCGTTGGCGTGCAGAAATTGCAGATGGCCGGAGAGCTTGTACAGCACCCGATAGATGTCGCCGGAGATGTTGGCGTGCCCGGTGTCCAGGCAGGTCCCCACGAGGGGGCTCTCGATCGCTCCGATGATCCAGAGCATGTCCCGCATGTTGCCGAAGAACAGGTGCGGCAGCATGTTTTCGAGCACCATGCCGATCCCGAGCTTGTGGCATCGGTCGCAGACCTCGTTGATGACCTCGGCCGCGTTGTTCATCCGCTGGAAGCGTTCCTCGGGCGACGGCTGATAGCTCTTTTCCGGCCCGGGGTGGAACACGAAGTACCGCACGCCCAGGATGGCCGCCGCTTCGGCCGCAGAGATGATTTCCTTCTTCGTGTAGGTCCGCGTCTCCGCATCCAGGGCCGTGATATCGATCTCCTCGCGGAACGGCGCGTGAAAGGAATATGCCTCCATGCCGAGCCGTTCGAGCGAGTGAGACGCTTTCATCATGGACTTCTTGTCGTGATAATCCAGATGAGTCCGAGAGGAGGCGATCTCGATCGTGGAAAAGCCCCCATGACAGATCGGCTCGATGCAGTCGAAGAAGCTCGTATAGTAGAAACAGCCTGTCGAAATTCCTATTGACCAGTCGCTCATGGTGAACCCCTGTCATTGATGAAGGATGATTGATTATGGATGATTGAAGAATCAGTCCGCCACTTCCGCTGCAATCATCCATGATCCATCATCAATAATCAATTCCTTATCACGCCCTTGTCATTGATGAAGGATGATGGATTATGGATGATTGAAGAACCAGTCCGCCGCTTCCGCTGCAATCATCCATGATCCATCATCAATAATCAATTCCTCAATGCGTCCCCACGAGCCGATCCGCCAGGTGGTCCCGGCCCAGCTTCATCAAGGCGGCCATGACGCGCACGTGATAGTCCGCGCGCATGCCCGCGTCGTAGACGTACCACTGGTTCAGCCAGCCGTAGTTTCGCTCGTACTTGGACCGGATCAGGCCGGCGATGTGCCGGGGGTGCCAGCCCTCGTTCAGCAGGAATGCGACAAGCTGCCGGATCGGTCCCGGGCTGAGCAAGGCGTCGTTCGGATGTTCCAGGATGTGCCGGATGTGCGGCGGATACCGCCACACCGGGGCTCTGTCGTACGTGTACGGCCATTTCTCGGGCGGGTCGTGCTCCTGCGAATAGTATTCGTCATGAAACTCCCGAAGATCCGACTGCAGGTACTGCGACGTCAGTTCCTCCAGGCCCTGCGAACAATCCGGGATGAAGCAATCCGTGTGGGACGCGAGTTCCGCGGCCTTGCCCAGATCCCGCATGATCTCGATCGCCTGCTCGACCTCCAGATCATCCCGGGGCACCATGACCATGATGGGCAACTTCGCCCGAATCGCGGAATCGAGCATGTTCGAGTACTGCCAGGGCTTGAGGTAGATGCTGAACGGGGTCCGCACGCCCCGCGTGTGCAGGGGGTCCCCATACTCGCTGATATCCAGGGAGATCATCTCCTTGCCTCGCTGCTGCGGCCCAAGATCGACTGCTTCGGGATAGATCGGAATCGGGCACTCTTCCTGCGATTCCTGCAGAACACGATAGGCCACATACTCCATGACCAGCCCCAGGCCGGAGAAGGCCTTGCCCAGACGCAAACCCACCGGCTCGTTGCTCGGCGGCTGCCTCCTCGTGTATTGTGCTTCCAGGGCCGGGGTCAGCCGGCCGATCTGGACCAACTGCTCGAACGCCGGACTGTTGATCGGGGTCTGCCACACAAAATGATGCCCGCGTCCGCTGATCGCGTGCAGGGGCCGGATGTCCACGGCTCCGAGAACCCGCTGAACCGCTTCAAACACCGGTCGCTGGAGAGCGAACGTGCGGCGGTGATCCAGGAACGGCTCGGCCGGGAAGTCGAAGTTCGTGTATTCGATGTCCAGATCCGCCAGGAGCCAGGCCCGGTCCCACAGCGAGCGAGCCACGTCCCACTCCCTGTCCATGAAGGCATGCAGCTCCCGGGGCGGAGTCATATTGAAGCCCGGGTGGATCGTGTCGCGCGGCCGACCGATGTAGAGACACGTGGCGTCGTCCAACGTGGGTCCGCCGAGAAACTCGATCACCCGGGCTCGAACCTCGGGCGTCCTGTAGTACTCTTGGATATTCATGGGCACGCAGACCGTCCCTGAACGGGAGAAAAGGCCGACTCATCGCTCGCAACGCCGCTGGAATTCGGATCATCTCGCAGGAGCGGCCGGCTCGCTGATTCGCTCGAGCGTCTCGCCGTACATCCGATCCCCGCCCGCCTTGACCGCCAGATCGCCGAGGGAAACGATGCCCACGGGCGTCTTGTCATGGTCGCAGACGATCAGCCGCCGGATCTGGTGTTCTTCCATCAGACGGGCCGCGTCTTCCACGCTGTCGTCGTCGTAGCAGTACACCACGTCGGAGCTGATGATGTCCTTTACCTGGGCGGAATCCGGGTCCCGGCCCTCCGCCAGCCCCCGAATCACGATGTCCCGGTCCGTGATCACGCCGATCAGACGCGTGCCTTCCCGCACGGGAAGGACGCCCACGTCGAGCGACTTCATCTCCCGGGCCGCCTGCGTCAGGGACTTCGTCGAGTCGATCATCTCGAAGCGGGACGTCATCACATCGCGAACGTCCATATCCTGTCTCCTTTCATGACGAGGCAATCCGCAACCTGCTGCATGCCTCGCGAACCGTTCGTCTTCGTTATGAACCGCAACCTCCATGGTCGCGTAAGCGTTCTACGCTGTGACAGGGCCATGAACGCAAGAAAGCCGCTCAGCGTGTTGCGGATTGATCGTGGGAGAAATGCTCAGACCGACGCCAGTCGCGTACGCACTTCTCGCACGAGGTCTGAGCAGTTGCCTGATTGTCCGCCGGCCGGGAGTCTCGTAGGCTCGGGGCTCGACGGGAACAGAGTCGACAATTCCAGCACGAAAGGGAAGAAATCATGACGATGAATCTGTTTCGCAGGGACATTCTCCGATTGGCGCCGCTGGCGGGTTTCGGCATGGCGATGGAAACCAGCCTTCTCGGAGATGAAGCTTCCGCCGCCACCACCATGCAGGCAGCCTTCGCCGACGCCTACGCCGATGGGCAATACAAAGTCCCCCCGCTTCCGTATGACTACAACGCCCTCGAGCCGCTCTACGACGAAAAGACGCTGCGGATCCATCACGACAAGCACCACGCCGCGTACGTGAGCGGTTTGAACGCGACATTGGAACAACTGCAAACCGCCCGAACCAAGAACGACTACGCGCAGATCCGCGCCTTGTGCCGCGATCTGGCGTTCAACGGAAGCGGCCACGTGCTGCACACTCTGTTCTGGCACTCGATGAGCCCCAACCGCGAGGAAGTGCCCGACGTCCTGGCCGACGCCATGAACAAGAGCTTCGGCTCGACGCAAAACGCCATGAGCCAGTTCGCCGCGGCCACCAAGGCCGTCATGTCCAACGGCTGGGGCCTGTTCGTCTACGAGCCGATCTCGGACAAGCTGCTGGTGATGCAGGCCGAACGGCACCAGGACCTCACGATCTGGGGCGTGGTTCCCCTCTTGGTCTGCGACGTCTGGGAGCACGCGTACTACCTGCAGCATCAGAACAACCGTGGGGCCTGGGTCGACAACTTCATGAAACTGGCCAACTGGCCCTTCGCGGCGACGCAGTTGGAGCAGGCCCGGAACAGCCGGCGCCAAATGTGACCGATGTGACAGATGCGACTACCCAAAGCAGGTGAGATCGAGATCGTGCCGTCGGTGCTGGCCTGTGACTTCAGTCGCCTGGCGGCCGAGATCGCCGAGGTCGAGGCCGCGGGCGTCCGGATGATCCAGTTCGACATCATGGACGGGCACTTCGTGCCGAACATCAGTTTCGGGCCGCCGATCGTGGCGGCGGCCCGGCCTCACACCCCGATCGCCTTCGATGTGCAGTTGATGATCACGAATCCGCGACAGTACATCGAGGCGTTCGTGCGGGCCGGCGCCGACCATGTCACGTTTCACATCGAGACCGTGGACCGGCCGCTGGACCTGGTGAACGACCTGCACAAGGCCGGGGTGACCGCGGGCGTGGCGCTGAATCCCGAAACCGACGTCATCAAGATCGTCGATGTGGCCGCCGTCTGCGAGATGGTCCTGGTCATGACCGTTCATCCGGGCTTCGGGGGCCAGGAATTCCTGCCGGAGACGGCGCACAAGATCAGGCAGGTCCGAGAGCTGGTCGGCCCGGCGACGCGGATCGAGGTCGACGGCGGCATCACCGCCGAGACGGCTCCCGAAGTCATCCGCTGCGGGGCCGACACCCTCGTCGTCGGCAGCGCGATCTTCCTGAAAAAAGACCGCGCCGCGGCCATCGACGAGATCCGTCAGGCCATCGAAATGGAGATCCCCAGCCCGGCGCCGACCGCGTGAAACACGCCTGCGCCTGGGTTCGGCTGCCATTCGCGAGAGCGCATTCCTGAAATTAGGGAATTGGCAGGCGGGGTTTTAGGTAGTTTGCCTACTTCCCCAATCCATCGGTTTGGGCGTATCGTAGCCATAAGCTCTTTTATCTGACTTTTGACAAAGATGTAGAATTCCCGGGTCGCCGCCGATTTGGGGCGACTGGATGCAGCATCGGGTTTCTCAGACGTACGAGTGCGTGGCTGAGGGGCTCGTAGAAGGAGAAACAAATGATGGATCTGCTGAGGGCCAACGAACGTGCAACCGGAGGAGAGCATCGAATGTCGCATTCCCCGCTGGACATGACAGGATTGACGGAAGAAACGGAACGAATCTGCCCGGAATGCGGGGCCTCCATGACCGAGTTCGACAGACTCACGGAGGACAGCGCGGTATTCATTTGGTATGCTTGCACCCGTGAAAACTGCACGGGCCAGTGGCTGACGAAGAAGGCGTTGCGGATGTGCGGCACATGACCGCGGCGATCTCGCAGATATCCGCGGGACCACGTTCCCAGGATGTGATCCTGTGCACGGTGTTGAACCTGCATCGGCCAGGACACAAGACAAGGGATTGAGATCAGTCCGCCTGAAACCCGTGGGTCTTTCGGGTTTCGTCGGCATGACGGGGGCAGGGACGCTCCCGGGAACTGGTCCCGCCGGTTTGTTTTTGAAGGCTTTCGCGGAACTCTCGGGGGGAGACCGGGTAGCCGGTTCCAGGGTTCGCGGGGCTTGTTGAATGGGCGGCGTCCGGCCGCCGGCAATCCACATGGGGGTGGAATTTGGATGCGATGCAACTCGCGGGGAGTTGCCGCACATTCTCGACCGCAAACAGGAACAAGCTATGAACCGACTTCACCGCACCTACACCGTCGAGCCCATCCAAACAGCTTTGGCTCTCGATGAGGAAGAGCCGGAGATCCGCGTGGAGAAGATCCTCGACATTCGACGGCAGCTCGGCGAAGGCCGATACAGCATCGAGGATCGGCTGGACGTCGTTATCGACAAGATCCTCGCCGAACTCGCCTGATCTTCTCATGACCTCTGCCTCGTAGACACATGCCTTGCCTTCCTGTATAGTGCGCCACCGGCAATCACGCCGCAGGAGCACAGGGTGGCCCCATGATGGATGGAACGAAGATTCGTACGGCCCGAGGCGGCTTTCTATGCACATGGATGGCATGCTGGCTGCCGGTCCTCGCCAGCCCCGCCTCGACTCCGGCGGCCGATCGCATTCGCCTGAATCCGGACATGCTGATCAACCTCTCGGGGCAGCGGCCCGCCGTCGAACTCGTCGACGAGCAGGACCTCGCTGGCGACCCTCGCACGGGCGACGCCTCGCAGCCCAAGACCGTCTACTCCAACGGCTGGATCAACGCCAAGCTCTATTATCCGCTCTCGGTCGTCGTCGATCTCGGGGCGATCTACGACCTCACTGACGTCTGCTGGTTCGACGTGGAAGGCCAGGGCAGGCTGACAGTCGATTCTCGCGAGGCGGATGCCTGGAAGCCGCTATTCGTCGACGAATTGAACGAATACCGCAAGTGGTCGTCGCACAAGGCCGCTGTCTCGACGCGGTATCTGCGCCTGACTTTCGAAAACCCTGGAGCCCAGATCGCGGAACTCGCGCTCTACGGAACCGCCCGCGGGCCGCAAGCCGCCCTGCCTCAGCCGGTCCAGCATCGACAGGCCCTGATGGACTCGTTCATTGGGATCAATGGCTTCATCGACGATCCGGTCGAGCGGATCGCCGCCTGCGGGCACCTGCGCGAATACCACTCCTGGCAGTGGGACGAGGGAAACCAGGACTCCGCCTATCCCGGCTATCCGAACCACCAGTTGGCCTGGAGCCCCAGTTGGGTCAGCGGCCCGGGCTGGGGCTGGGATTTCGACGCGTTCTATCGGCAGTTGAAGGACGCAGGCGTCGAAGTCGCGCCCTGCCTCCAGGGCTGCGCTCCCTACATGGTCGGCTTCGACCCGAACCGCACGGACGAAAAACCCGTCGCAGGCGGGGACCCGACCCAGCCGCAATCGTACATCGCGCACGCCTCGTATCTCTTCCAGTTCGCCGCCCGCTACGGCAGCACGCGCTGCGACGAGAGCCTGCTCAAGCTCAAGCCCGGCCAACCTGTCCGCAGCAGCCTGGGCCTCGTGCGATACCTGGAGAACTGGAACGAGCCGGACAAGTGGTGGAAGGACCGGGCCTCGCATTTCCAGCCGTTCGAGCTGGCCGCGATGTGCAGCGCGGACTACGACGGCCACGGACGGGCCCTGGGCTCGGCCGTGGGCGTCAAGAACGCCGATCCCAACATGAAGCTCGTCCTGGGCGGCCTGGCCAAGCCCGAGATCGAGTACCTCAAGGCGATGAAGCTCTGGGCCGAGTTCTATCGCGGCGGCAGCTTCCCCGCCGACGTGATCAACCTGCACCACTACAGCAACGACGCCGGCGGCCAGGGCGGCAACCCCACCACCGGCATCAGCCCGGAGGCCGACGGCCTGCGGGAACGGTTCGCGAGAATCGTCCAGTGGCGCGACCGGTTCCTGCCGGGCAAGGAGCTTTGGGTCTCGGAGTTTGGCTACGATACGAACCCCCAGTCGATCCAGCGAGCCCCCGCGATCGGCGACGCCGACGCCCGGGAGGTTCAGGGCCAGTGGATCGTGCGGTCGTACCTGGCTCTGGCCGCCTCAGGTGTGGACCGCGTCCAACTCTTCATGCTGCGCGACGTCAACGCGGGCAACACCGTCCAATACAACAGCTCCGGCCTGACGACAGAAAAATGGAATCAGCACCAGCCCAAGCGGTCCTGGTGCTACGTCGCTGCTCTTCGGCACGTCCTGCGAGGCACGAGATTCGAGTCCGAGATCGCCTCGGGCGACGCCAACGTGCGGATCTATCGATTCCGCTCGGAAGCCAGTCCGTCGCGCGACGTCTACGCTATCTGGCGCCCGACGAGCAGCTCGACCGAGGTGGCCGGCTTCTCCCTGAGCCTCCCCAACGCGACCACCGCCACGTTGACGACTCTCGACCCTCAGAGCTCGACGGGCCGATCCACACCTCTGGCGGTCGAAGCGGGCAAAGCAAGCCTCACCGTAACCGAACGTCCGGTCTTCGTCACCGTGCCCGGCGGGAACCCGATGGGTGATTGATGCACAAGACTGGTAATCCGGCTGAACAACGCGTCGTCGTACTACACCGGCCACTCTAACCTTGTGAGTGGGTGCCATGGCTACGCCTCGTAGCCATGCCTTGCCGCGATACGGAACAGCATGCTTACGCGAACGTAAGCATGGCGCCCGAATCGAATGCCGAACTGAGACGGCTCACCTCTTGAGCGTAGCCGGCGTTGTAGGGTGGGTTCTCAACCCACGCGTCTTCCCGTCCGAACGCACATCACGCGCGGACTAAGAGTCCACCCTACACATCCGAAGGTCGATGACGGCCAAGTGATTCCCACAGTCACCGAACGTCCCATGTTCGTAGTGACGCCGCAAGGCGTTATCTTCTCTTTGTGCAGTGAACGTCGGGTCAACAGAGGATAAGCCCTTGCGGGCGCACTACAAACGGCACAACTCACAGATTCACGAGGCCGTTCAGATAGTCCTCAATATTCGTATAGCCGTCGTTGTTGCGATCCTGCGGGCCGTCGGCGGCGTCGTTGGGATTCAGGTTGTGCTGCTGTTCCCACGCATCGGGCATCCCGTCGGCATCCGTGTCGCGAGGGGCGGCCTCGCTGCGAAGATCCGGCCAGCCGCCGACCTCGTTCTGACTCTTGATGATCCGGCCCGTCCCTTTGACCACGTCCTCGACAATCCGCCGATCGACGGCGTCGCGATCAGGCAGGCTCGCACCGCCGGATTGCAGAACGGCCTGGTAGACCGCCGGGGCGTCCTGGGTCGCGATCGGGCCGGTCTCGAAGGGCACGCGCTGCTTGTACAAGGAAATCTGCCGGTCGTTCCAGCCGTCGAAGGTCACGAGGCTCCAGGGGTCCTGCGGCTGATTGTGGGCGTACCAGTTGCCTGCGAAGTAACCGCGATCATACGTCGAACCTTCCTGGTAGGCCTTGGCATCATGCGACGAGTCGAGTCCCGGCACGAGATAATTGCCCACGTAGTTCAGGTGCGTGACGCTTTCCTTGTCGGCGTTGTACCCCGCGTGTCCCCCGCCCCAGTTGTAGATCACGTTGTTCCGGAAATCGAGCAGCAGGCCATTGGGGTCCTTGTCGTGCGGGTTGCGGTCGTCGTAGTTGCCCGGGCGCGGATTGCGGCCGCGATTGTGGGCGTAGAGGTTGTGGTGGTAGCTGTAGCGGGCTCCGTGGCAGCCGCGGACCAACGAGCCGAAGCCGTGGTTCTTGGGATTGAGGGCCTCGGTGATGAAGCACCATTGAACGGTCAAATCGCTCAGGCGAGGCTCGCCCGTGGACGACGACAACACTTCGTCCGTGCTCCAGCTCGCCGAACAATGGTCGACGATGATGTGCCGCCCGGCTCCGATGCTGATGGCGTCGCCCTCTCGCCCCTCGTCCCCCAGCCGGCATCGCAGATACCGGATCACGACGTGATCGGTCCCGACGCCGAACGTGGCGTCCCGCAGGCAGATGCCGTCGCCCGGCGCGGTCTGGCCCGCGATCGTGATGAAGGGCTCCTCGACGTACAGGCTCTTGGCCAGCTTGATCGTGCCGGAGACGTCGAATACGACGATCCGCGGCCCGGACGCCTCCACCGCCTCGCGAAGACTCCCCGGCCCGCTGTCGGCCAGCGTGGTCACATGGATCACCCGCCCGCCCCGTCCGCCCTTGGCGTACGCGCCGAAGCCCTCGGCCCCGGGGAACGCCGGGATCGCGGCCGGACCTTGCATGGAGAGAATGGGACCTGTGAGACCGACAGGCCCCATGCGACCTTGAGCCGTAGGGTGTGCCATGCACACCATCACCGCGAGCAGGAGAAGGTGTGCCCGGCACACCCTACCCAGGCCGATCGACGTCCTCACGGCATCTCCTTCGCTGCACAAACGAAGCCAATTCCGGGCGTGACGCCGGGAGTCCCGGCCCGCGAGCCCCGAATTGGGTTCGTTTCGCACGATCGGCCTGCGGCCGAGCGCGAAGTCCGAAATCTGAATGCCCGGACCTTCGCCTTCTCCCGCTTGACACTTGACACTACGGACTTGGAACTTCTTCTGAATTGGCTTCGTTTTCCGACGCTGTCTGCACGCCTGATTCGCCATAACCCCTCTTTCGTAAAGCACTTGCCCCCGCTTCCGCCCTCTCCTGAATTGGCTTCGTTTCGCAGTATCCACCTCACCTGACACTTCACGCTTGCCGCTTCCCTCCATTGGCTTCGTTCCGCACGGCCAGCGCATGCCCAAGGGTAAAGGCGGTACTCTTGGCTTCTCCGACTTGAAACTTGACACTTCAAACGTAAAACTCCTCTATCGTGCCATTGACGCAAAGCCAAAAATGCCGGGGTTTGGGGCCCAGCCCCAAGAAGCACCAGAATACGTCGAAACCGGAGGAGACTCAACAGGAACCGTCAGCACGGTTCCGTGTCCTATAGAAGACGCCTCCGGACGTCCATATGTTCCGCAAAAACCGAAAATAATGTCGACATCTCCACCACAGAGGCACAGAGAGGGCGCATGACCGTTTCTGCGACGGGGCTTGCCGTACGGGATTACGAAGCCGAGGAAGGGACGGACAGATCCGGAGTCCGCCGGCTCGCCGCTGCGCGACGGGCCGCCGGGCATTTTTCGCCTCGCGCCAATGGCATGGTCATAGAAGACAACAACTGACACCGATCCGCTCAAGGGCGATGCGCAGCATCGTTCCCGTGCTACCGGCCCACAGCACACAATGCCGGGGCGTCAGGGGCAGAGCCCCTGGGAGTCTTCGTAGGGTGGGTTCTCAACCCACGCGTCAAGAGTCAAGGAGAGCGATGAACGCACGCCGCGAACGCGACTCGCTCACGATGCTCACGCAACTACGGACGTGCACCCACACAGAGACGGGGCGACAGCGGTAGTACTCTGACTGTGTTAAACCTGTGAGTTGCTGATCTGCGTCGATTTTGGGGTGCCATGCTTACGCCGGCGTAATCATGTGTTTCTCGCACAGGAGCAAGACATGGCTACGAGGCGTAGCCATGGCACCCACTCACAAAATTGGAGTAGTCGGAGTACTACTTCAGAAACCCGAACTTGGCTGGAAGCCACAGCGAGATTTCGGGGATGAAGGTGCACAGCAGGAGCGTGACGATCAGAGACACGAAGAACGGCAGGATCGGGCGCATCACTTTCGTCACCGTGGTCTCGGCGATGCCGCAGCCGAGGAACAGGCACGTGCCTACCGGCGGCGTACACAGCCCGATGCAGAGGTTCATGATCATGATGATGCCGAAATGGAGCGGGTGGACGCCGAGCTTCTCCACCACCGGCAGGAAGATCGGCGTGAAGATCAGCACCGCCGGCGTCATGTCCATGAAACAGCCGACCACCAGCAGAATCGCGTTGATCAGCAACAGCAGAACCACCTTGCTGCTGGTCCAGCCTATCAGGGCGGCGGTGATGTTCTGCGGCACGTTCTCCGAGGCCAGGACCCAGGACATCGCCATGCTCGTGGCGATCAGGAGAAACACCACCGAGGTCGTGACGCCGCACTGGAGCAGGATCTTGGGCAGGTCGCGGATCTTGACTTCGCGGTAGACCACGACGGCCAGGATGAACGAATAGAGCACCGCGATCGCGGAGGCCTCCGTGGGCGTGAACCAGCCCAGCAGGATGCCGCCGATGACGATGAAGATCAGCAACAGCGCCGGGATCGCCGCCAGAAAACGAATCAGGCCTTCGCGGAAGGCGAACCGCTCGCCTTTGCCGTACTTGTTGCGGACGGAGACGACCCCGCTGACGACGAGCAGTCCGAGTCCGACCAGGATGCCGGGCAGGTATCCCGCGATGAACATCGCCGCGATCGAGACGAATCCGCCCGTGGCGAGGGAGTAGACGATCATGATGTTGCTCGGCGGGATCAGCAGGCCTGTCGTCGCGGCGGAGATCGTCACGGCGGCGTTGAAGTCGCGGTGGTAGCCCATCTTGTTCATCAGGGGGATCATGAATCCGCCGACGGAGGAGACGGCCGCGGTGGCCGAGCCCGAGATCGCGCCGAACATCATGCAGGTCAGGACGTTGACGTAGGCCAGTCCGCCGGGGAACCGGCCGGCCAGGACGTTGGCGAAATCGATCAGCCGGCGGGCGATGCCGCCGTGGCCCATGAAGAGACCCGAGAGAATGAAGAACGGGATCGCCAGCAGCGCGAAGCTGTCGATGCCGGTGGCCATATTGTGCGCCACGGCCGTGAAGGCGGGCATGCCGCCCATCGCCAGGAAGGCCAGCATCGCGGCGATTCCCATGCAGAACGCCACGGGCACGTTGAGCAGCATCAGCACGAAAAAGCTGACCACCAGAACCAGAACGGGCAAATCCACAGGCATCCCTTTCAAGCCGTGCAAGCGTAGAAGCGTGGACGCGTGGAAGCGGGAACCACCACGCTTCTACGCTTGCACACTTCCACGCTTCAACATCTGAAGTCTCTCGACCAGGCCGATCACGCTGTAGAGCGTCAGAAAAAATCCGCTGATCGGCACAGCCAGGTACACGTAGCCCATGTTCACGCGAAGCGCGGGCGACTCCTGGCCGAGTTCCAGATTGCTGGCGACCAGGTCCACGCCGCCGACAATCATCACCAGGAGCGAGAAGGCCGCGACGCAAAAGAAGACGAGCGTTTCCGTGGCAAGCCTCGCCCGCTGCGGCAGCTTGCCGACGAAATAGTCGATGCCCAGATGCGCCCCCCGCCCCATCGCGACCGCAGCCCCGAGCAGGGCCACCCACACCAGCATGAAGGTCGCCAGTTCTTCCGTGACCGTGCTGGGGTCATTCAGAATCCGTCGCGTGAAGACCTGCCAGAGTACATCCAGGACCAGGACCGCCATCACGACGATGACCAGCGTCTCCAGCGATCGGTCCAGGATCTTCTTGAGGACGATCAGGAACTTCATTGCACCTCCTGGATCTGGCGGATCAACTCGCCGATCTCGGTCCCGTCGAACTCTTTCCACACGGGCCGCACGGATTCACGAAAGGCCGCCTTGTCCGGCCGGACGATCCTGGCCCCCTGCTTCTGCACGGTCTCGAGGTCGGCGAGTTCCGCCTCCGTCCAGATCTTCCGCTGGTACTGAACCGACTTGTCGGCCGCTTCCTGAAGGATCTTCTGCTGCTCGGGCGACAGATGTCCCCAGACTCGCGTGCTGATGATCAGGATGTCGGGCAGGCAGGTGTGCTCGTCGAGGCAGTAGTACGGGCACACTTCATAGTGCCGCGAGGTCCGGAATGAAGGCGAATTGTTCTCGGCGCCGTCGACGACGCCCTGATCGAGCGCGGTGTACAGCTCGCCCCAGGGGACCGGCGTGGGCGAGCCGCCCATGGCCTCGACCATCTTCATCGACATGATGCTGTTCTGGACGCGGATCTTCATGCCCGCCAGGTCCGCGGGCGAATGGATCGCTTTCCTGGCGTAGAAGCTCCGGGCCCCGGCGTCGTAATAGCACAGGCCCCGCAGCCGCTTGGACTCGCCGGCCAACAGGATCTTCTTGCCAATCGGGCCGTTGAGGACCTTCCAGAGATGATCCGAGTCGCGAAAGAGGTACGGGATGCCGAAGACCTGCATCTGCGGCACGAAGCCTTCCATCGGGGCGCTGGAGGTCTTGGTCATCGCCAGGTAGCCCAGTTGCAGGGCCTCGATGCACTCCTTCTCGTTGCCGAGCTGCTCGCTGGGAAAGACCTGGACCTCCATCCGCCCGCCGGACTTTTCCTTGACCCGCTCGGCCATGAAGACCATGGCCTTGTGGACCGGATGCGAAATGTCCAGGCCGTGGGCGAGCTTGAGAATCACCGGCCGCTGCGACGGCGCATCCGCCCCAGACGCCGGCAGGCACACCGCAAGCATCGCGGCACAGAGCATCGCCGGTCCTATCGGTCCCATTCGTCCCATAGGTCCTATCGCCCCCACACGATCACGTCGTCGATCGCGCCGGTGTCGTCGAACGAGCCGAATCCGATCCCGCCCCGGAGGAACGTCTTGTCTTCGGCCGTCATGATCGGCTTGTCCATGTTGTCGAAATAGACTTCGATCGAGCCGCCGACGGCGTCCCGCACGACTCGCACGTCGTGGAAACCCGTGGTCCAGTCGACGCCGTCGGTCCGCTCCTTCGCAATAGCCACTCGCGGCTTGCCGTTGACGATGTGGATCGAATGGGCGACCTCGTCGGCCTTTGTCGCGATGTGGGCGTAATAAAAATGCGACGGGTCCTGATAGCCGAAAACGACGACCATGTCGCGATGGCCGTACTCCTTGCCCGTCTGCTCCATCCTCGCCTGGACGACGAAGTCCGAGACGTTCACATCGCGGATCCGAGCAATATTGAACGGCGACCGCACCGGCGGCTCGTACTTGCTCTGCTGAAAGAGCGAGTAGATGTGGTTCTGGTCCGCGGCGGTCACCTTCCAGGCGTTCGGATCGGTCTGCGTCCAGCGGCCCGCCCCGCTTTCGAAGTCCTCGAAGAACGCCAGCGGCAGGTTGGCTTTCTTGTCGCTCAGGACCTGCGGAGCGGTCAACTCGCGAATCCGCAGATTGCGGAACCGGTAGATCTGCCCTTTCTCGCCGTGATGTTGAATCGCCAGATATCCCTCGCGATCCACCGTGTCCACGGTGTCCACCGTCAGGACGTCGTTAAGGTAGATCCGAATGCCGGCGCCCACGCAGTGGATGCGGTAGCGATTCCAGCCGTCGCGCTTGAAGGCCCCCTTCGTCCGCTGGACGAAGGCTTTCGCGGAGTTCGCGTCGTTCTGCAGGGGGACCAGCCAGAGGCGGCGACCTTCGTCGTAGAGGCCGCCGGACCACTGGCGATCGGAAGGATCGACCTCGGCCTGGTAGCCGAAAACGTTGTTCTTCGCGACGTGACATCGGAACATGAAGCCGGAATTCGACTCGCCCGCGGGCACCTTCACCTCGCCCTCGAAAATGAAGTCCCGGTACTGCTTCTCGGTCGTCAGAAAGAATTTCTTGTCGGCCTGAAGCAGGATCTCGCCGTCCTGGGCCGAGGCCTTGCCCCAATCATACGGATTCTTCCAGCCCGCAAGGGTCTGCCCGTCGAACAGAGGCGTCCAGCCCTTCTCCGCAGGCTCCGCGGCCCAAGCCATGCCCGACACGGCCAGTACTACCAAGACAAAGGCGATTTGGGTGCACTTCACATTTCGCAATCTCATGCTTGTCATTTGTCCTGCTCCGATGCCACTGGGTTTGCCATGAAAGGACATCTGTGACACAGCGTACACGAAAGCCGGGCGTTTTCCAAGGGCTTGTATGAGAGAAGATGGTGCGTGATACGCACCCTACGAGCTACGAACTAATTCTGCCCGACCACAGCAATCGGGTAGAGAACGCGCGACCAGTGGCAGACGTAGAAAAGGCCAAACACAAGCCAACCCAAATCCAGAGTCCAAAGCGAGATCGTGACGGGACGAGGCCACTTGAACGCAGCAGTCAGATGGTTGAACAGCAACATGAGACCAACAACGAGATTGCTGTAAGGATCGCCACTATAATGCGGCGGAAGGCTGAAGTACCATTGGAGATCCCACGCGAGCAGGCCAAGGATGATAACCAACCCTGCGTAACGATAGACCAAGCCTGGTATCCGCGCCCAATCCGCAGATGCTGTTCCCACACTCATAGTGTCCCTCAATATGCCACGAACATGGCATGCCATTCCATTCCAACACTACCATCGATCCCGCCGAGCCGCAAGGATATCCCTGCGTTCCCCGGGGTGCCCAGGTATTCTGGCAGACCACGCCTCCGGACAGACGGGAGAAGTTCCTGCTCCGCAAGGCTGAATGCAGGTCCGAAACGGCCCCGCCCTGGAAGTTCTTCGCTTTGGGCCTCCAGCGTGGTGTGGGAGCGAAACGCTCCCCTGAGGGCGTGCGCAGCACCCCTACTGCTGGTGGCTCCATTGCGATAAACTTCCGCCGCCTTGCCGCATAGGAACACTCTACGCCTTGGCGGCGGATTCCGGATCAGTCCGTTCCTTCCTCTGTCCAACCGGAGAGACCAGCCCAGTGCCAAAAGAATTGGTCACACCCCGTTCCCTCTTGAAACAGGGACTCAACCAAGCTCCCGCCCCGCCGATGCGACGACCCTGTCGATCTCGCGCGACATCGCCTCGTCCAGGGGCTGGGGCTGATGGCTGGACAGGATGTCGCTGACGCGGGTGAGCAGACGGTCGGCGAAGGACGTGGAGCCGCTGCTCTGCCAGAGGTCGTAGGGCTGGCGGGTCCAGGCGGGCGAGGGCAGCCAGATCGCGTCGCGGAAGTGGCGAACCGTGTGCTCCTCGGCCAGGAAGTTGCCCGCCGGGCCGACTGACTCGACCACGTCCGTCGCCAGGTGCTCGTCGTCGACGGCAAATCCGCGGGCGATCCGCCGGACGTAGCTCATGACTTCGTCGTCGAAGGCCAGCCACAGGAGGCTGCCCGCGTGGTCGGTGCCGCAGATGCCG
Source organism: Phycisphaerales bacterium (assembly GCA_039679525.1). Classification (GTDB taxonomy): domain Bacteria; phylum Planctomycetota; class Phycisphaerae; order Sedimentisphaerales; family Anaerobacaceae; genus PLanc-01. The sequence goes on from JBDKUU010000962.1 coordinate 16,505, forward strand.
CAATGGCCGAACATGTCCGCGCCGGCCAATACGCCCATCAGAAGCGTCGAAGCCTTCTCGGCCCCCGCCTGGGCGTCGGGCAGCTTGGCGTCGGTCAGGCCCACGTTGATATAAACCGGGAAGCCGTACGAGCGGGCGATCTGCGTCATCGCCACCGCCATCAGGCCCTGCTCCGGCGAGCCGAACGAGCAGATCCCGGTCCGCGGGTCCATGATGTGCGGGATGCCGCCGTAGGTGATCGGCGTGCCTGGAGCGAGCAACTGCGTAATCACGATGCCCGCCAAGATCTCGGCGTTTTCCTGAGCCAGAGTGCCCGCGAGAGCGCCGGGGGCGGTGCCCGCGGTCATCGCCATCGGGCCGATGCTCACCGGCTGGCCTGCCAGCGCGAACTCCCGCACGATGTCGAGCCCGTCCTTCGGCAATTGCAGCGGGCTGATCGGCTCGAGAAAGGCTTCAGCCATCGGCCGGGCCCGCAAGGCGGCCTCTCCGCCCGCGACGATGCGGTAGATCTCCAGGATGCGGCGGGCGGTCGCTCCGTTGCGGACCCAGCACCGCGTCGGCTTGTCCGTGCCCTTGACCAGCTCGGCGGTGAGAGCTACGTCGCGGTACGTCTCCGGAATCGATTCCGGCTGGGCCATCGCGCCGACGATCGTGATATTGCCGAGCGCGTCGCCCAGGCGGATCGCGCCGCGAGTGTCGTCGATCGTCGCCGGACGCCGCTGGCCGGTCTGCAAGTCGATCCACGCGTACTGCCCGGGGCTGGACAACAGGACCAGGTCGCCATAGCCGAATCGCGCGACGCGATTCCGGTCCCGGCCGTACAGCACGTACTGCTTGCCGGCGTGGGTCACGCGGTCCATCACGAGCCTCTCAGGCAGACGGGCGATCTTGTGATCCGCGTCGACGCTCGCCCCGGCCTGGCCGAGCATCCGCAGCATATCCTCGTGGTGAACCATGACGCCGGTGTCTCGGAGGATGGTGAGGCTGGCGTCCTGGATCGCCTCGATCTCTTTTTCGGAAAGAACCTGCAATCGTGCGATTCTGGCCATGCTCGATCCTTTCAAGAGGATAGGACCAATAGGACTCATGGGACCTATACGGGCTTGAACCACAGGTCGATCGGCCGCGTCACATTTTGCGGGCGGAATGGCAGCCCGACCTTCTTTCCGAGCCCGGCGGACTGGTAGCCTGCGAACAAGATCTCCTGCACGAGCCGGCCGTCCTCGCCGGTGGCCTGGGGCTCCTCCTTGCCTCGCACGCACCTCGCAAAGTGGTGCATTTCCTGCGGGAAGCCGTAATTCCAGAGCTCCTCGAAGACCGGATAGCTCCAGCCCTGCGTCGTCGGGGCCTTCTCCACGGCGTATCCGTAGCCGTACTCGCTGTAGGTCGGCAGCGCGTTGCCCATGTGCAGATCGGCGTACGTGACGCCGCCTTCGCCATAGACCTCGATGCAGTCGTCCATGCCGCCCCGGCGGGCCCAGCTATCCTCGATCATGCCGACCGCGCCGTTCTCGAATTCCAGGATGCAGATCGAGTTGTCGTCGCCTTGGGTCTTGTCCGCGTGGACGTAGGTTCCCATCTGGCAATAGACCGACTTGACCTTCGGCCGGCCGAGGAACCAGTGGCAAAACGCGATGCCGTGGCAGCCCATGTCCATGAAGACGCCGCCGCCGGACTTCTGGACATCCCAGAACCAAGCCGCGTGCGGGCCGAAGTGCTTCTCGCTCTGCTTGACCATGTAGACTTTGCCAAACGCGCCCTGGTCCGCCATCTGCTTGGCCTTGACGTACTTGGGCGTGAAGAACAGCTCCTCCGCGTACATCAGCAGCACGCCCCTGGCCCGGCAGACGTCGATCATCCGGTCGGCCTCTTCGAGCGTCATGCACAGGGGCTTCTCGCACACGACGTGCTTGCCCGCCTCGGCGATGTCGACGGTCATCTGCGCGTGCAGGGAGTTCGGCGCGGTGATCGTCACCATCTCGATGTCCTTTTCGGCCAGCATCTTGCGGTAGTCCGCGAAGAACCGCGGGATGCCGTACCGCTTGGCCAGCTTCTCGGCGTTGCCCGGCGTCGGCGAGGCGACCGCGACGACCTCGGCTTCGTCCGGCATCAGCCGGAACGATTCCGCATGAATGTCCGCCTCGAAACCCGAGCCGATGATGCCGACTTTCACTTTTCCGGAATTGTGCATGGCTGCGATGCTCCTGAATGGGACGAATGGGACCTATAGGACGTATGGGACGCTCACAGACTCCAGCCTTTGCGGTACTCGTAGTGCAGAAGCTGGTTCGCCTCGGACACGTTGGTCACCTTGAGGTTCTTGCTGTCCCAGAGGAGCTT
>JBDKUU010000963.1:0-9751 GCA_039679525.1 Phycisphaerales bacterium
TTTGCGATACTCGGGCCGGCGAAGGAGCTTGGCGGCCTCCGGCGAATTCGTGAACTGCATGTTGGCCGTGTCCCATTGAAGCTTCTTGTCGAACCGAAGCGCGATGTTGCCCAGCGAAATCGTCTCCGCGAACGGATAGACGTTCTCGAAGCTGGCGTCCGAGGGCTGCCCGCCCCGACAGGCGCGAATCCACTGCTCCAACTCGCCGATCGGTCTCGGCAGCGTCTCCGGCGGTTTCGTGAACGCATCCATTTTCTTCTGCGGGATCAGCCGCGGATTGTCGCCCATGAACCCGCCCAGGAGCTTGCCCTTGTCGCCGACGAACAGCATTCCTTCTTCCGGCATATCCTGGCCGTCCTCGTCCAGTTCCGCCGGCTTCGGGGGCCTCATACCGCCGTCATACCAATGCACTGAGACCGGGGGCATGCCGTCCCTGGCGGGGAACTCGAAGTGGATCGTGCTCGCCTCGGGGAACGATACCGTGTTCACCTGCTTCTTCCACAGGCCGTCGATGATCGCCCAATACTGGCTCGCGAAGCCCTCGACGGTCGTCGGCGTGCCCAGCTTGAGGATCTTCCAGATCTGGAAAAAGCTGTAGTTGCCCATGTCGCCGAGCGCGCCGCTGCCGAAATCGCGCCAGCCTCGGAAGACCGCTTGCGTGTAGGCGGGATGGTACGGCCTCTGCGGAACGGGGCCGAGCCACAGGTCCCAGTCGAGACCCTTCGGCACAGAGACTTTGTCCTTCGGAAACTCGGTCATGCCCTGCGGCCAGAAGGGACGCGTGGACCAGTTGTGGACTTCGCGCACGTCCCCGATCGCGCCAGCCGCGAGCCATTCAGCAATCGTGGCGGTCGAGCCGATGCCGGCCGAGCAGAACATGTGCGTGGCCAGGCCGGTCTTCTTGGCCGTATCACGCGACAGCCTCGCTTCGTAGAGCACGTTGGCGAGGGTCTTGTGCTGAATGACGTGCTTGCCCCGGTTCATCGCGGCCATGGCGATCGTGCCGTGCAGGTGTTCCGGCGTCATGATGTACAGAGCGTCGACGTCCTTCTCTTTGTCGAGCAGCTCGCGGAAATCGGTGTAGGTGGAGCAGCCGCGGTACTGCCCGGCGGGCGAATTCATCCCGTAGTAGGCCTCGATGATCTCCTGACCCACCTTGCGTCCACATCGGCAGCCTTTGACGCCCTCGTCCCACTTGGGCTTTTTCAGGAACGTCCGTACCTTGTCCCGAATCTCATTGGGGCCCCACGCGACGTAGTCCGCGCTCTCGGTGTTCGGGTCGCACACGGAGACGATCTTGAGTTCCTCTTTCGGCAGGGCCTCCATGAGCTGGCGAATGCCCTGCGTCCCGGCCCCGATGTAGGCGACGTTGATCTTCTCGCTCGGGGGGACGGCCTTCGAGCCGGCCAGGACGTGGCTGGGCACGACGCTGAAGGTCAGGGCCGCGGTCGACGCGGCGGCGAGAAACTCGCGGCGATCCAGAGCGTTGGTTTGAGAGGGGGCATCGGGCTTCATGGCTCATTCTCCTTGTCTTGCAGGCGTTGGCAAACCCGGCTCGCAACGGACCGGCGTCAACAGGATACCCCATCAGAGACATGACGCAAAGCGGAAAATGGCGGCAGGGCGACGCGAGACGCCGGGCGCATCCATACTCTCTAGCGGATCGAGGCCCTCCCGGCGAACGGGAGAGGTTCCTCTGCCTCACGGGGACTGAGTGCATGCCCGAAGCGGGCCTGCCTGCGAAGTTTTCCGCTTTGCGGCCTCCAGCATGGTATGGGAGCGAATGCTCCCTTGAGGGTGTGCGTAGCACCCCTGATTGCTGGTGGCTCCAAAGCGGTAAACTTCCGACGCGCAGCGGCGGACTCCTGATCGGTCCATTCCTTCCTCTGTCCATCGGAAGCAACCAGCCGTGTGCCAGAAGGATCAATCGCACCCAACCGAGGCGACATTGCGCGAGAGCTCCGCGAATGGTGGGGGCAACCCTCTGTGTAGAACAGCAAGAGGCCCGCCCCTGCGAAGACCGATCAATACCGGGACACGTTCATCTCGCCGGGGGCGCCGGTGACCAGGTAGACGACGCTCTCCGAAATGTTCGTCGCGCGGTCGGCGATACGCTCGATGTTGTGCGCGGCCCAAATCAGGTACGTGGCCCGGGTGATGACGGCGGGGTTCTCCACCATGTGATTGATCAGGTCGTGGTAAGCCTGATCGTAGAGGCGGTCCACTTCGTCGTCCTCTACGCAGATCTGCTGAGCCTTCTCCGCGTCGCGATTGACGAAGGCTTCGAGACTGCGGCGGAGCATGCTGACGGCTTTCTCGGCCATCGGCGGCAGGTAGATCAAGGGCCGGACCAGAGGCTGGTCCCCGTGCAGGAGGACGATCTTGCCGATGCCCTCGGCGTAGTCGCCGATCCGTTCGAGGTCGCGGACGATGCTCAGCGTCGCGATGATCTCCCGCAGGTCGGAGGCAACCGGCTGCTGCAGTGCGATCAGGTCGACGCACTTGTCCTCCAACGCCCATCGCAACTGGTTGACCTTCGCGTCGTCGTCGATGACCTTCTTGGCGGCGCGGGCATCCAGCTTCCCCAACGCCTCGACGGACCGATTGACCGCCTCGATGACCATTTCGCCCATGTGCAGGACGTCGCGTTCGAGCTCTTTGATTCGATTGTGAAAACCTTCTCTGGCCATGAACACTCCCATTGATTATGGATGATGGATTATTGATTATTGCAGAAGGAACCCCGGTTGTCTCTTCAAATTATCCATCATCCATAATCCATAATCAATCACCCAAACGCTCCTCTGATATAGTCTTCTGTCAATTTCTCCCTGGGGTTCGTGAAAATCTGGTGCGTCCGGCCGAACTCGATCAGCCGACCCAGGTACATCAGGGCCGTGTAGTCCGAACAGCGGGCCGCCTGCTGCATGTTGTGCGTCACAATCACCAGGGCGTAGTCCTTGCACAGGACGCGAAGCAGCTCCTCGATCCGGAGCGTCGACACGGGATCGAGCGCCGAGCAGGGCTCGTCCAGCAGGATGATGTCGGGCCGCAGCATCAGCACGCGGGCGATGCACAGCCGCTGCTGCTGTTCGAGCGTCAGCGACAGGGCGCTGACGTTGAGCTTGTCCTTGATGTCGTCCCAGAGCCCGACGTGTTCGAGGCTCTCCTGGATCGTCCGCATGATGTCGGCCTTCTTCCTCATCATGTTGTGGATGCGAAGGCCGAACTTGAGATTGTTGTAGACCGACAGGGCGAAGGGATTGGGCCGCTGAAACACCATGCCCACTTTGCGGCGTAGCGCGATCAGGTCCGTCTCGCGGTCGAGGATGTTGCGGTCCTCGATCAGGATCTGGCCGCGAACGTCGACGTGCTCGATCAAGTCGTTCATCCGATTGAAGCAGCGAAGGAGCGTGGACTTGCCGCACCCGGACGGACCGATGATGGCCGTGACGTTCCGGGCCGGGATCTCGACGTTGACGTCCGTCAGCGCGCGGAACGGGCCGTAGTAGAGGTTGAGGTCCACAGTCTTGACTTTGGCGTCGAAGCTCATGGCATTGATGATGGATGATGGATTATGGATGATTGAAGAAGGCTGGCGACAGTCTCTCTTCAATAATCAATCATCCATCATCCTTAATCAATCCTTTCTATCCAAATCTGCCCGTAATATAGTCGTCCGTCCGCTTGTCCCTGGGCTTGGTGAAGAGTTCCTTGGTCGGGCCCAGCTCCACCAGTTCGCCCATGAGAAAGAACGCGCACCGCTCGCTGACCCGCGACGCCTGCTTGGTGTTGTTCGTCACGAGGATCTGCGTGTAATCGGTTTTCAACTGCTGCATGGCGTCTTCGACCTTGGCGGTCGAGATCGGATCGAGGCCCGAGCAGGGCTCGTCGTACAGGATCACGTCGGGCCCCACGGCCAGCGTCCTGGCGATGCACAGCCGCTGCTGCTGGCCGCCGGAGAGTTTCACGGCCGGCTGATCGAGCCGGTCCTTGACCTCCTCCCAGAGGTAGGACTTCTTCAGCGATTCCTCCACGATCCAGTCGACGTTCTCCCGATTCGTGATGCCATGCACCTTCGGGCCATAGGCGACGTTCTCGAAGATCGTCACCGGCAGCACCTGCGGCAATGCGAAGATGATCCCGATCTTCTTTCGGAGGATGTTGTCGCGCATCTCTTTGATGTTGCGGCCGTCCAGGAAGATGTTGCCCGTCTGGGAGTAGCTTCGCACGAGATAGTTGAGCCGGTTCAGGGCCCGCAGGAAGGTCGTCTTGCCGCTGTTGGACGGGCCGATCACGCCGAGGATCTCGTTTGGCCGCACCTCGAGGTTGATGCCCTTGAGGACCCGGGCCGCCCCGAAGCAGCAGTCCAAATCGATTGTCTTGATGATCGCGTCGTTCACCATAGCCTCTTCTTCCGGTAGTGGGCGCGCAGGAAGATACTCACGAGATTCATCAGGAACACGAGGGCCACCAGGACCAGGGCCGTCGCGAAGCTCAGGCTCAGCGGGATATTGGGCACCTGGGTCGAGATCACATATAAGTGGTAGGGCAGGGCCATCACCTGGTCGAAGGCCGAGTGCGGCAGCCGGGGCAGGTAGAACGCCGCGACGGTGAAAAGGATCGGGGCCGTTTCGCCCGCCGCACGGCTGAGGCTCAGAACTGTCCCGGTGAGGATGCCCGGGATGGCGTAGGGCAGCACGCAGTAGCGGACCGTCTGCCAACGGGTCGCGCCCAGCGAGAGGCTGATCTCGCGATAGGTGTTGGGCACGGACTCCAGCGCCTCCTTCGACGCCGTGATGATCACGGGCAGGCTCATGATGCCCAGCGTCAGGGAGCCCGCGAGGATCGACGTGCCGAAGTGCAGCACGACGACGAACATCGTGAAGCCGAACAGGCCGTAGACGATCGACGGGATGCCCGAGAGGTTCACGACAGAGAGCTTGATCATGCGCGTGAACAGGTTGTCGTGCGCGTACTCGACGAGGTAGACCGCCGAGAGCACGCCCAGGGGCAAGGAGAACAGCATCGTGCCGGCGACCAGCAGGATGGTGCCGACGATGGCCGGGAAGATGCCGCCGGCCTTCATGCCCTGTCGCGGGGCAGCGGTGAGGAATTCCCAGGAGATGGCGCCGGCTCCGTTGACGATGATATAGACGATCACCAGCAGGATGGGCACGACGATGCCCAGCGTCAGGACGCCCAGGACGGAGAACGCGATGTTCTGGCGGATCTTGGCTCCGTTCATTTCCTGGCCCTTCGCAAGAACAGGTCCGCGACGAAGTTGATCGTGAACGTGATGGCGAACAGCACGAGCCCCACGGCGAATAGCGCGAAGTAGTGCTCCGATCCGCCGACAGTCTCGCCCATTTCGCCCGCGATGGTGGCTGTGAGAGTCCGCAAGGGCTGGAGAATCGACTTGGGCATGACGGGGGCGTTGCCCGTGACCATGAGCACGACCATCGTTTCGCCGACCACCCGGCCGATGCCCAGCATCACCGCGGCCACGATGCCGGGCGACGCCGAGGGCAGGATCACGCGCCACAGCGTCTGCCAGCGAGTGGCCCCAAGGCCGAAGGCGGCTTCGCGATAGGCTCTCGGCACGCCCGCCAGCGCGTCTTCGGAGATGCTGATGATCGTCGGCAGCGCCATGAACGCCAGCAGCAGACTGCCCGTCAGGCCGGTCATGCCGGTGGACAGGCCGAACGTGTTGCGCAGGAACGGTCCCAGCCAGATGATGCCCAAAAAGCCCAGCACCACGCTCGGGATCGACGCGAGGATTTCGATCAGCGATTTGAGCACATGCTTGAGCGGCTTGGGCGCCACCTCGGCGATGAACATGGCGGCGCCGACGCCCAGCGGCACGCAGATCACGATCGCCCAGAGCGTGACGAGGATCGAGCCGATCAGCAGGGGCAGCACGCCGAACCTCGGCGGCTCGGAAATCGGCAGCCACTCCCGGCCGATCAGGAACTCCTTCAGCGAGTACACGCGGAACAGCGACAGGGAATCGCGAAGGAGGAACAGGAAGATCAGAAAGACGAAGGCGACGACGGCAAAGCCGCTGAGCCGGATGCACCCTTCGATGACGAATTCCCCGATCCGCCGACGGCCGTCTCCGTTGGCGGTCTTGTCCGGCTCTCGTACAGCGACGATGGCGTCGGGCGTTGGATTAGGGTTCTCGGGCAAGAGTCGCTCCTACCGGCACGAATCCCGTTTGCTGGAATTGCGTCTGGCCCACGGGGCCCAACGTGAAGTCGATGAACAGCTTGACGATGCCCTCGGGCTCGCCGTTCGTGTACAAATACAGCGGCCGCGAAAGCGGATACGTCTTGTTGACAACATTCTCCGGCGTCGGCGGGTAGAACTGTGGAAGCGGAGAATCGGCGTCTACGCTTCCACGCTTATTCGCTTCCACGCTTCCACCTTTTCCCACCAGCACCGGTTTGGTCCGATCGGACAGATACCCCATGCCCAGATAGCCGATGGCGCCCTCGTTGTTCGCCACTTCCTCGACGATCGCCTGCGAGCTGGTCAGCAGCAGGGTCTCCTTGGAGAACTCTTCCGTGCTGCCCTTCTTGCCGAGCTGGACCACTTCCTCTTTGAAGTACATGTGCGTGCCGGAGCTGACCTCCCGCGAGAGGGTCACGATCGGCGCATCCCGGCCGCCGAGCTGTTTCCAATTGGTGACCTTGCCGGTGAAGATGTCGTGCAGGTCCTGGATCGTCAGCCGGTCGATCGGATTGTGGAGGTTCACGATCACCGCCACGCCGTCATAGGCGACGACGATCTCCTTGGGGTGGACGCCGTGGTTCTCGGCAATCTCGATTTCCTTGGGCTTCATCTCCCGGGAAGCGGTGGCGATGTCGGTCGTCTGATTGATCAAGGAGGCGATCCCCACGCCGCTGCCGCCGCCGGTCACGGCGACGAACACGTGCGGATACTCCTTCATGAATTCCTCCGCCACCTCCTGCACGGCGTTGACGATGGTGTCGGAGCCCTTGGTCTGGATGAAGCCCTGCGGCTCGTTCGGATCGATGTTTTCCCCGCAGCCGAGTCCGAGAAAAAGCAGGACAGACAACAAGCCCAGGCCGCTCAGCCTGCTGCGCCGGCTCCAGGACTGTTTCGATCCCTGCCTTTCCACGCGATCCTTGATCTCCATAGCCACGAATTCTAACTGCCCGGCCGGGGAGCTTTCAATCGAGCAATATCCGCTCCACCAGACCGCTCTTGGGCCATCGTACAAGCCCCGTGTGAGGAGCTTACTACGGGCACGTTAGGGTTGTGTTAACACTCGATTAGAATTGTGCTAATCCAAAACGTTGACAGCCGGGCTCCGGTCGCGTACATTCGCGATTCTACGTAACGACTGGCGGGGTTCCCGTAACAACCGGGCTCTTTCGCCAGGTAGATAAAGGAGATGCTTGCATGGCGTTCAGGTTCTTTCCCAAGGCGTTCAACTTCTTTGATCTGTTCGAGAAACAGGTCGGCCACGCCGTACAGGCCGCGGCCTTCTTCAAGGAAGTCGCGGCCCGGGGATCCGTCTCGGAGGAGGCGCTCAGCAAAATGGCCGCCATCGAGCACCAGGGCGACACCGTCGCACACACCATCATCGATCAATTGAACAAGACCTTCATCACTCCCTTCGATCGCGAAGACATCTACGACCTGGCCAAGCAGCTCGACGACATCATCGACATGGTCAACACGATCGTCAGCCGGCTGAGGGTCTACAACATCACCAACGTGGACAAGAACCTGATCGAGTTCTCCCTCGTCATCGAACAGTCGGTGCTGGCCGTGGCCAAGGCCGTCGGCGGGCTGCGCAACATCAAGAACACGCAAGTCGTCTGCGACGCGTGCATCGAGGTCAACCGCCTGGAGAACGTCGGCGACGCAATGCGGGATCGCTTCCTTTCGGAACTCCTGACGACCGCCAAGGACCCGATCCACGTGATCAAGTGGAAAGACATCTACATGGAAGCGGAGACCGTGTTGGACGTGTGCGAGGATGTGGCCCACGTCGTCGATTCCATTATGGTCAAGCAGGCGTAAATCATGATCTCTCTGAGCGTACTGTTCCTCATCGCCCTGGCTCTGGCTTTCGACTTTCTCAACGGTTTTCACGATTCGGCCAACGCCATCGCCACGATCGTCTCGACCCGAGTCCTCACGCCCCGCCGGGCCGTGATCTGGGCGGCATTCTTCGATTTCATCGCGTTCCTGTTCCTCGGCCTCCACGTCGCCAACACGATCGGCAAGGGGATCATCGACATCACCATCATCGACAAAGGTGTGATCTTCGCGACGTTGATCGGCGCCTGCGGGTGGGATATTCTCACCTGGTACCTGGCCTTGCCCACGAGTTCCTCTCACGCCCTGATCGGGGGAATGATCGGCGCGGCCATGGCCAAGGTGGGCGCGGGCGCCCTGGTCTGGAGCGGAATCATCAAGACCGTGGCGTTCATCTTCATCTCGCCTCTTCTCGGACTGGTCCTGGGCGTCGGGCTCGGCACGATCGTCTACTGGGCCTGCCGAAACACCACTCCCGCCAAGGTGGATCGCTTCTTCCGCAAGGGCCAGCTCGTCTCGGCCGCCCTCTACAGCATCGGGCACGGCGGCAACGACGCTCAAAAAACCATGGGCATCATCGCCGGTCTGCTCTTCAGCGCGGGCCTGCTGGGCGACAAGTTCTACATCCCGCTCTGGGTGATCATCGCCTGTCAAGCCGCCATCGCGCTGGGCGTCATGTTCGGAGGCTGGCGGATCGTCAAGACCATGGGTCAGAAGGTCGCCAAGCTCCGGCCGGTCGACGGTTTCGCCGCGGAGTCCAGCGCCGCCATCACCCTGGTGGTCTCCTCCGGCTTCGGCATTCCCGTGAGCACGACCCACACCATCACCGGCGCGATCATGGGCGTGGGCTCGCTCCGGCGGCTCAGCGCCGTTCGCTGGGGCGTGGCCCGCAGCATCGTCTGGGCCTGGGTCCTGACCATCCCCGCCGCCGCGATCATCTCGGCCATCACCTACCTCGTCGCGGGAAAGCTGTTCTGAAAGGGGCCTGAAAAGGACCCTATTGACCTTGTTGACCCTACTGTCAATGAGGTCAATCCGGTCAATAAGGTCCCCCTTGAACTTGACGTCACAACTGCTCCCATCGGATTCCAAGCTTGCGCGCCGCGTAGGCCAGTTCTCTCCGATGGTCGCCGTAGGCCATCATCCAGTGGGAGTCGCGGACCTCGTTGAGGAGCTTTTTCCAGTCGCCCTGGATCTCGACGTTGTGCTGGGAGCGACAGATTTCGTACGCCGGATTCTCGCGGACGACGCCGGTGAAGCCGAGCCAGCGACCTGTGCTGTACTGGGGATCGATGAACGTCACCTGCCGGCCGATGGGGATCTCGACTTTCGTGGCGGCCCCATATTCCGATTCGTAATGCGTCACGATCCGAGCTGGCTCGTAGTGCACGCCGTCGAACCGGCGGGGCGAGCTGCAATGGGCGCACGTGACCACGCCGGCGTGCGGGAACGTCGAATTGTGCAGAAAGACCGGCCGGCCCGAGATGTAGTGCAGCAGGATGCCGGCGGGAATGATCACGAAGTCCGACTCGCAGAACGCCATCAGCCCTTCGTCGTTGAGCAGGCCCAGCGTCAGGCAGGGGGTCGTCTGGGAGATCGGCATGATCGTGCTCATGCAGTTGCGGATCGTGAAGGCGGCGGCGGCGTTCTCCCGCATCAGATCCTTGAAGACGCCGTA
>JBDKUU010000964.1:0-2908 GCA_039679525.1 Phycisphaerales bacterium
CGATGTCGGCTCATCACATCCTGGGGCTGAAGGCGGTCCCAAGGGTCGGGCTGTTCGCCCGTTAAAGTGGTACGCGAGCTGGGTTCAGACCGGCGTGAGCCAGGTCGGTCCCTATGTGCTGTGGGCGCAGGAATCTTGAGGGGCCATTTCCTTAGTACGAGAGGATTAGGAAGTACTGACCTCTGGTGCACCGATTGTTCCGCTAGGGGCATCGTCGGGTAGCTACGTCGGGAAAGGATAACCGCTGAAAGCATCTAAGCGGGAAGCCCACCCCAAGATTAGGATTCCGTGATCTTCGGATCTGAAGTGCCCTGGTAGACCACCAGGTTGATAGGCCGGAGGTGTAAGTGCAGAAATGCATTCAGCTGACCGGTACTAACGCACGACGACTTGACCATATCAATCTTAGATTGCATGGGTCAAGAGCCACAAAGTGCTCATTGACGCATCCACATCGATATTTCTCACGTGAGAGGTGATAAGTGATAAGCTGGACGATGGTCCGGCGGATCGAAAGGTCCGGCCGAGGTCCGAGCTTGTCTCTTGTCGCCTCTCGCGGCAAAGATTTTATCAGCCGAAAGGCTGATATACGATCTTCCTGGTGAGCATACGCACGGGGAAACGCCTGTTCCCATTCCGAACACAGAAGCTAAGCCCGTCGCGGCCGATGGTAGTCCTAACGGGTGAGAGTAGGTCATCGCCAGGAATTTTTACAAGGGCCGGTGTCGCTAAACGACGCCGGCCTTTTCTTTTGCGCCCGCGGGGCGGGGCGTGTGAAGCGTCGATCGTGAGGCGTGAGGCGGGTGAGGTTGGCGGCTCGTGGCCGGTGCCTCGTGACTCGGATTGCGAGGGAGCTACGAAGCTGCGACAGCGTTCGTAGTGTGCTCGTGAGAGCATATCTTCTTCGTCGCTCGTGACCCGTACCTCGTGGCTCGTGGGGGAGGGGTGGGCGTCGCGGGTTTGTCGCAGGCGGCAACGTTGGGAGCATCCTCGTAGGGCGGACGCGTGCGTCGCCGTCCGGCGGGAGACGAGATGCTGGAGACGTTTGACACGCGTCACGGGAATCTGTACCCTGGAAGTGAGATTTGTTCCTCGACGAGTGCGAGGGCCGAAGGGGACAAGGTCTTATGAGCAAGCGGAAGCTGATTTTTCTTGGGGTGATCCTGGCCATGGTGGCGGTCGGCGCCTACGGCTTCGTGCATTTGTGCCGGACCAGCCCGGCGTTCTACGGCAGCGTGGTCGGGGCGTACGAACTGCGGGAGGATCAGATCCGCCTCGCATTCCGGCAGACGGTCGGTCGCGAGCTGCCCGACGTGGTTCGCAACGCTCGCGGCATCCTGTTCGGCGGCCGCGAGGCCCACATTTTCGTGGCGTTTGACACCGACGCGGCGGGAATCGCCCGGATCGAGCGGATGTACCAGACTCCCCATGCCGAGGTGGACAAGTTCGAGGGAATTCGCCTCAGCGGTGCGGTCGCGGGCGGTTGGACGGTGTGTGCGGCCGCCAGTGCCTGGGAGGAGCGAACCGGCAGACGCGTGTTGGATCCCAACGCGGTGGGCGCCGGCCGCAAGATCATCTACCCATCGGACGGCGGAGAATACTGGGAAGTCTACATCGACGACGAGCACAGTAGAGTCTACATCCACACCGGGGCGTACACGTGAGACAGAGGTAGAAGCGTGGAAGCGTTCGCAGACACGCGGGCCATAGTCCTCCGTGTCACCAGCCACTGTCTTCCGAGATTCGAGATAGGCTCCCGCGTTCCGGGCGACCGGGTTTGACACAAATCGGGGTAGGCGGTAAGCTGGTGTTGGTGTTCTTGCCTTCTTGAAGGGATCGTATGGTTGCCGTCGTCGAAGAGCATTCGGGACAGATCGCCGAACTGTGCCGGCGTCTTGGCGTCAGGCGTCTCGACGTGTTCGGCTCGCCGACGGGAGATCGGTTCGATCCCGAGCGGAGCGATGTTGATTTCCTGGTCGAATTCGATATCGCCGACCCCGTTGCTCACGCCCGGGCATATTTTGCTCTTTCGGCCGGGCTGAAGAATTTGCTCTCCCGCGATGTGGATCTGGTCGAAGTCCGTGCCGTCAGCAATCCGTACTTTCTCGAATCGATCAATCGAGACCGGCGGCAGATCTATGCGGCCTGACAGGGGAAGCTCCTCACGCTGAGACGCTGAGGGGGGTCGGTCAGGTTTTCTTTTTTCCCGGCGTCCCGCTGCGTCCTCACGAGCCAATATCCGTTTTTCTCCCCGAGAGGGTAGCCGAGAGAATATCCGTATCGATCGGGGCAGGCGACGCGGGCGTCATTGTGATTTCCTGTCCCCGAAGAAATCCTCCCCCCGTCGGACATGCTGTTCGATGGCGTCGATCTGCTCGGCGGTGAGTCCTTCATAGACCTGGGCCGCCAGGGCAAGCAGCTCGTCCGGCTCGCGGATGGGCACGACCACGAGACGCACCTTTTGGCCCTCTGCCAGGTTCAGGTCGGCAGGGGCCACCGGGCGAAACCCGCCATCTTCATAAATCGCTTCAATTGCTTCCGGCTTCATAACGCTCCTTTGCGTCTACGCAGAGGTATTGTAGCACTTTTGGAGCCGTCCCGCGCATTTTTCCACAAAATGCCCGAAACAGCAGGGGGGAATCGGTCCGCAGATCCTGACGCTTCACGCTTCACGCACGACTCTTCACGAATAATGAACCTCCTGCGTCTCTACGAAGCCATGCCCGAGGCGACCACGAAGATCCTGTCAGAACAAGCCGCCCTCGCATCGTGAGACCACGAAAGTGGAAGCGTTGAAGCGTAGAAGCGTAGAAGCGTAGAAGCGTGGAAGCGGCAAAGAAACCCGCATCCGGCCGGGGGCCTCGTAGGGGCGACGCATGCGTCGCCCATGTGACAGTCCGTTATTCGT
>JBDKUU010000965.1:0-9731 GCA_039679525.1 Phycisphaerales bacterium
TCCAGGAGCGTCGATTTGCCCGCGCCGTTCTCGCCGACGAAGAACGTCACGGGCGATGGGAAGGCGAGTTCCTGCGTCTGATGGAAAATGCCGAGATTGAACGGATAATGCTCCCGGGTCGGGTACAAATTCGGATGAAACCGCACGCTCTTCAAATGCATCGCGATACCTCATGGTCGACTGGGATCTTCACGCACGACAGCGGGGCATCATACACCAGAAGAGGCGCGCCTGGTAGTTCGTTATGAAACTCGCCACATCGCAGACCTTGCGAGGCTGACTGCAGGTCCGAAGCGGACCTGCATAGGGAGTTTACCGCTT
This sequence comes from Phycisphaerales bacterium, assembly GCA_039679525.1. Taxonomy (GTDB): domain Bacteria; phylum Planctomycetota; class Phycisphaerae; order Sedimentisphaerales; family Anaerobacaceae; genus PLanc-01. The sequence goes on from JBDKUU010000965.1 coordinate 322, forward strand.
TGGGCCTCCAGCAAAGTATGGGAGCGAGACGCTCCCCTCCAGGGGGTGCGCAGCACCCCTGCTGCTGGTGGCTCCAAAGCGGAAAACTCCCGCCGCCCACCGCGAAGCGGTGCTGCTTGTCCCGGCGGCGGACTCCGGATCAGTCTGTTCCTTCCGCATCTCCGCAACCCCTTTCGGCCGATCGGGTCGCGGCAACGATCACGCACACCCGCGGACAACCCGCAATCATCAATCGTCCATCATCAATAATCAATGCTTGGGGGTGGGCGCGGGGACAACGGAGGGGTAGAATCCGGCCAAGGTCATGACAACGACGGCGGGTGACTGGCGGGGTCCGTGCCAATCATCGATCGTCAATAGTCGATTATCAATGTCCAAGAGGAGATTGCCATGTCACACAACCACTCCCACCTCTCGCGGCGAGCATTCCTGGGCACGGCGGCAGCGGTCGCGGTTCCGTATCTCGTGCCGGCCTCGGTGTTCGGCCGCAACGGGGCCGTCCCGCCGAGCGAACGCATCATCCTGGGCGGCATCGGAATCGGCAACCGCGGCACGCACGATCTGAACTGGATGCTGCCGGAACGCGACGTGCAGTTTGTCGCGACCTGCGATCCGCAGAAGGCGCGACGCGAGGCCGTCAAGCAGATCGTCGACACCCGCTACGGCAACAGCGACTGCGCCCTGTACGCCGACATCCGCGAGTTCCTGGCGACCCGCACGGACATCGACGCGGTCCTGAGCACGACCGGCGACCGCTGGCACGCATTGGCCGCGATCATGGCGATGCGGGCGGGCAAGGACGTGTACTCGGAGAAGCCGTCGGCCATGACGATCGCGGAAGGGCAAGCGGTCGTGGAGACCGCGCGGCGGCATCGCCGCGTCTACCAGAGCGGCATCCAGCGGCTCAGCGAGGGCAATTTCACCTTTGCCAACGAGCTGCTGCGTCTGGGCTATCTCGGCAAGGTCCACACCGTCCGGGCGCACATCGCCCCGTGGGACGCCGCGGAGATGCGGCACGACTGGCTGCCCGAGCAGCCGCTGCCTCCGAAAGAGGAGATGGATTGGGACGCGTGGCTGGGGCCCTGTCCGTGGCGGCCGTACAACTCGGAGTACGTCCGCGGCGGATGGCGGAACCACTACGATTTCCACACGAGCTGCATCGGCGAGTGGGGCGCCCACACGTTCGCGCAATGCCAGGTGGCCCTGGACCTCTGGAAGACCTCGCCCGTGGAATACAAATACGTCGCCAACGACAGCGGCGACGGGATGGTGACCACGTTCGCCAACGGCGTAAAGATGGTCCTGGAGCGAGACATGGACGCCAAGATCTGGCACGGCTCCTGCGGCGTTCGCTTCGAAGGCACCGAGGGCTGGGTGGCGATCGCCGACGGCTACTCGAAGTGCGAGGTCTCGAATCCCGCGTGGATGGCCGACTTCAAGAAGCTCGTCGACAACTACTGCGCTCGAACGCAGCGTCCGATGAGCCACGTCCGCAACTTCCTGGACTGCGTCAAGAGCCGCCGGGAGACGGTGGCCAACCCGGTGATGATGCACCGGTCGATGTCCAGCGTGCACGCGGCCAACATCTGCATGTGGCTCAAACGCGACATGAAGTTCGACCCGGCGAAAGAGGAATTCGTCAACGACGCCGAGGCCAACCGCTTCCGATCGCGTGCGATGCGCGAGCCGTGGACGGTCTGAGAAGGCTGCGGGAGGAACTGTAGGGTGGGGCTTGCCCCGCCGGTTCCGCCCGTTCGATAGACACCGGTGGGGCGAGCCCCACCTTACTGAGGATACTGATATGCTGAAATCACGATTATATCCCATACTTGTCGTTGCCCTCCTGTTGGCCTGCGCCGGGCAGACGCTGGCGCAGACCGTGGCGGCGAAGGGCGACGAGCCCAAGCTGATCGCCGTATTGAAGGATTCCGGGGCTCCGCTCAAGACCAAGATCGACGCCTGCCGGCAGCTTGCGATCGTGGGGAGCAAGGATTCGATCGCTCCGTTGGCCGCATTGCTCGGCGACGAGCAGCTTTCGCACATGGCCCGCTACGCTCTGCAGACGAACCCGGACCCGGCTGTGGACGAAGCGCTGCGGGCCGCGCTCGGCACGGTCAAGGGCAAGCCGCTGGTCGGAGTGATCCACACCGTCGGCTTCCGTCGCGACGCGAAGGCCGTTGGCACGCTGGCCTCACTGGTCAACAGCGGTAACGCCATGGTCGTTGGCGCGGCGGGGCGGGCCCTGGGCGACATCGGCAACGTCGAAGCCGCCGAGGTTCTTGAACAGGCCAGGTCGAAGGTCCCGGCCGAATGCAGGCTCGACGTCTACGAGGGGCTCCTTCGCTGCGCCGAATCGCTGGGCAGCGAGGGCAACAAGCCTGCGGCCCTGGAGATCTACGACCGGCTGTACAAGCTGGACGCTCCTCACCAGGTTCGCGGTGGGGCCTTGAAGGCGGCGATTCTCTCCCGCGAGCCGGCCGATCGCGCCACGCTTGTGCGAATGCAGTTGGGCAATGAGGACTACATTCTGTTCTCGGCCGCCGTCGAGGCGTCCCAGCAGATGCGCAATTCCGAGACGACGGCGATGCTGACCGGCGCGATGAAGGCCCTGCCCGCCGACCGTCAGATCCTCGTGATCGAGACGTTGGGCGTGCGAGGGGACAAAGAAGCTGCGCCGGCCCTGGTCGACGCAGCCAAAGACGGCGATCCGAGAGTCCGCGTCGTGGCGATCCAGACCCTCACCGAGCTGGCGGACGCGTCGGCGGTGCCCGTGCTGCTCCAACTGCTGGACGACGGCAACCCCCAGATCGCCAAGGCCGCGTTCGAAGGGCTCGCGACCTTCCCCGGCAAAGAGGCCGACGGGGTCGTGACGCAGATGTTCGCCGGGGCCGATGAGGGCAAGCAGCGTCTGGCCCTCGACCTGATGGGACGCCGACGGATGACGAGCGCGGTGCCTTCGCTGGTGAAGGCCGCCGGCGGGGCCGATTCGGCCGTTCGAGCCAACGCCATCCGGATGATCGGCGACCTGGGCGGTCCCGACCAGTTGCCCGCCATGTTCGATCTGTTGGGCGGCGTCAAGGACTCGCAGGATCTGGCCGCAGTGGAGCAGGCGATCACCGCGATCTGCCTGAAGACGCCCGACTCGAAATCCGAGGCCGACATGCTGATCGGCCGGTTGGGCACGGCCCAGCCCGCCCAGAAGATGGTGATTCTTCGCGTGCTCGGCGCCGTCGGCGGACCCGACGCTCTGAAGGCGGTGCATGCGAGCATCGCGAGCGACAACGCCGACGTGCGTTCGACGGCGGTCCGGACCCTGGGCTCGTGGAAGACGGCCGATGCGGCTCCCATCCTGCTGAGACTGGCCAAGGAGACGAGCAGCGCGTCGGAGAGGACGCTTTTCCTTCGCGGCTACCTGAATCTGGCCGCCCGCGGCGATCTGTCTGTCGAGGATCGGCTGGCCATGTGTCGACAGGCGGCCGAGCTGATCGAGCGGGACGAGGAGAAACGGCTGCTGATCGGCACGCTGGGCAATGTCGAATCGCCCGACGCGGTGGCTTTGATCGCGCCCTATGTGGACGACGCGGCTACTCGCCAGGAGGCGTCGCTGGCGGTCGTGAAGGTGGCGGAAAAGCTGCTCGACGGCGATGGGCCCGCCCCGTTCGCCGGCAAGCTGGTTCCGTCGCTTGAAAAGGCGTCGCAGGCGGCTTCGGACGAGAGACTCGCCAACCGCGCCAAGGCCGTTCTGCAGAAGGCCAAGGGCAAGGCGGGAGCCCGGTAATCGGTGAATCTTGAAATTCCGACGGGTGGCGTTACGTCTTTCCCCGTGACGCCACCCGTTTGCTTTTGTCGCTTGGGGGTGGTGGCCGAAACAAAACACTTCGTCGTCTCGTACAGATTCGATGCATGAGCGCCGGCGTCGAGATGCCGGGAGTTGTCCACGAACGTGCGTCAGCCAGGGAGAATACGGATGAGTCAGTCTTCAGTGGAGTCGTGTCTTACCGAGGATATCCGCAAGCACTACGATGTGTTGTCGGGCTTCTATCAGATGCTGTGGGGGGCCCACATCCATCACGGATACTGGGAGGACGGCGAGTCGCCCGCCGAGGCGCAGATCAAGCTGGTGGAGCATCTGGCCGCACGGCTGGAGATCGCCCGCGGCCACCGCGTGCTGGACATCGGGTCCGGCCTGGGCGGCTCGGCCTGCTGGCTGGCCAAGACCTTCGGCTGCTCCGTCCTGGGCCTGACGCTCAGCCCTGTGCAGGTGCAGGGGGCCCAGAAGCGGGCCCAGGAAGAGGGAGTGAGCCAGCTCGTGTCCATCCGCGAGCACGACGCGAACAAGCTGGACCTGCCCGCGGGCTCGTTCGACCGCATCTGGATCATCGAGTGCAGCGAGCACATCCACGACAAGCAGGCCTTCTTCCGCGATTGCGCCCGGCTGCTCAGTCCCGGCGGCCGGCTGGGGCTGTGCGTCTGGCTCAAGGGCGACGCCCGCGGCTCCGAATCCGAAGGGCTCGTTCGCGAGGTCTGCGAGGCGATGCTGTGCCCGTCTCTGCTGACCATGGACGAACAGGTCGCGATGCTCGAACAAGCCGGCTTCGGCGACATCGCCGCCGACGACATCACCACCCACGTCCAGCCCACGTGGGAACATTGCAGCAAGCTCGTGAGCAATCCGCTGGCAAAGATGTTCCTGTTCACCAAGGGCAGCAAGCTCCGCCGGTTCGTCAACTCATTCGAGCTGATGGAGAAAGGCTATCGCGAGGGCGCGATGGCCTACGGCATGATCACCGCCGTGAGGAGGTAGATCGATTCGAAAGGAGGGATTCGCGTGGATTCTCGGCTGGCTCCGGCGTGTCGAGTACGCGGACCTCTTGGACCGACTGGGCAAAAGATGCGTGAGCTATCTGGGGGGAGCGGATTACAGAGAGGCTGCGGGCACTCTGCGAGCGGGGCGACTCCCTCTCGCCATCGATAGACCCTGGGAGCAACCGGTCGACAAGTGGTTGACGTCGGCCTGGCGATTCGTGAGAGACTGGTACTCCCGGCCTCGCCCGGAGCCGCAGGAGCCTTCGGCGGTGGGTTTCACTGGAGAAGCGGGGGAGTCTCTGGGGCCTTCCGAGCCGCGCTTCGAACCCCCCGTCCCCATCGTGAACGCCTCGCCGAAGATCGGTCGGAACGAACCCTGTCCTTGCGGCAGCGGAAAGAAATATAAGAAATGCTGTGGACAGCCGTCTCAAGACCACGCCGCCGGCGGAGCGTGAGAGGGCGGGTCATAGCCTGTCCGGCAGGAACTCCACAGCGTCACGTCCTATAATTCACCGCTTGTTCGTGCCTTGTTGTTCCCCAGGACATGAGTGGGGGCCGAAAAGGCTCAAGTTCCTTGCCATCCTCGTGCCGATAACTATAATCGGGGAGGTTCTCTGTTCGCCGGCGGGTGGTCTCTGCGCCGGCGCTGAGGGCCTTGGGTATAGGTTAGGAGTTCGCTCTGTGAACGATGAGTCTGTGCAATTGCTCTGGGATGCGCTGCAGCGCACCGAGGGGGATATTCCGTGGTCCGCGATGGGGGCTTTCGCCGAGGCGTTGGCCGCCGAACCGGGCCTGATCGAGTCGCTTCTCAACGCCTATGACGAGGCCCGGGAGGCCATCCATGAGAAGGGCAGTTACGTTCATCTCTACGTGCCGGCCGTTTTCGCGCTGGCGGCCCCGAAGTTGGACGATCGTCGACGCCAGGAAATCGGCGAGTCGCTGATCGCCCGATTGATGGAGGCGGGCGAACAGGACGACCACTTGATGATGGAGATCCTGACCGCCGCTTGCGGGGCCATGGGGCCGGTGATTCTGCCCCTGGTCTTTGGAGTGGTGATCGACGAGGTCGCGTCGTCCAACACCTGGGACCAACTCTGGGGATTGACCAAATTGGCGGTCGGCTCGGACCCCGCCTCGCAAGACAAGGTCGTCGCGGCTTGTGTCTCGCTGCTCGAGCGGGTCGACTCCGACGAGGTCGAATGCGAGCGGGGCGTCGAGGCGGCCTGGACGCTGGCTTCGCTCGGGCGGACCGAGCACGTCGATCTGCTGCGCCGTCTCGAACTCCAGTCGCGGCTGACTCTCGCCTACGGCGACTACAGCGGTGCCCGCCAGGCGCTGGAGGAGCATCGCGACAGTCCCTTGCCGCAGGAGCTTTGGGAGTTGTCCGTGCGGGACTGGTTCGAGCCCCGCTGGCGACGGACCCGGGACTGGCTGGTCATGCGCGACTGCGGCACGCGGAACTGGGAGGCCCTGCAGGCGGCCTACGCGGCCGAGCCGTTCGCGTCGCGGATCCCCATCGTCGAGCAGTCGCCCAAGACCGCCCGCAAGGACTCCCGCTGCGCGACGATCCGCTCATAGCGTAGAGCTGGAGTTCATACTGCTATCGCGTCCATGTCGACCTGGCAAACCGATGGGCGGGAGCGCCGGGTGCGGCAAAGGTTCCCCGCATCCGCACGACCATCGACAGACTGCGTTTGTCGATGCCACCCGGAAGCTGACGGAACCCCCCACCGAATGGCGGTCGTCCCCCTCCGGGGCGAGGGTCGGCGTCCGACGCACGCCGGATGAGAATGGACGCAGCGCTACTGTCCCGCGACCGGGCCACTTGGTCTTTCGCAGCTCATGCGGTAGATCCGGCCGCCCTCGTCGTCGCTGATCAATAGCGTGCCGTCGGGGGCGACGACCACGTCCACCGGGCGGGCGAGGACCTTGCCGTCGTCGGTCAGGAAGTTCGCGTACACCAACTCGCCGTACGGCCGACCCGCATCGAACAGCACCCGCGTGACACAGTAGCCTGCCTTGCGATCGCGATTCCATGACCCGTGGTACGCGACGAAAGCGTTGCCTACGTGATCCGCAGGGAACTGGCGGCCTGTGTAGAAGACCATGGCGTTCGGGGCCCAGTGCGCCCCGGTCGACCACTCGGGCGGGACCGTCTTGGCCGCAAGGGCGACGATGTCGGGGCGATTCATGTACTCGTAGCGAGGGATCCGGCTGCCCACGAGGAATGGGTGCCCATAGAACCCGCCCTGGATGTAGTGGTTCATCTCGTCCGGCGGATTCAGGTCGGTGATCGGCTGGCCGTGACCGCTGTCCTTTTGTTCGAGCTCGCGTCCGAACCAGTCGCTGCCGTGATCCATGCCCCAGATCTCGTCCGTGCCCGGGCGGACCACGAGCTTTTCAGTGTTGCGAATGCCTGAGATGAAGAGCTGCTTGTCTTTGCCCTGCGGGTCGTACGTCCAGATCTTCTCGCGGTCGGTGGCGGATTCGTCGGTGATGTTGCCGCTGTCGCCGATGCCGGTGTAGAGCCGGCCCTTGTGGATGAGGATGGGCCGCCACCAGTGGCCGCCTTGGGGAAGTTGGCCCTCGGGGATGATCGTCTGTTGCTCGTCGGCGATGTCGTCGCCGGTCGTGTCGCGGGCCTTGAAGATGGCGCCGCTCTCGGTGAACCAGAGCCAGCCCTCGAACCAGAACAGGCCCTGGACGGTCGGATGATCCTTCACGAAGACCGCAGTCGTCTCGTAGTAGCCGTCGCCGTTGCGGTCCCGGCATGCACTGATCTGTCGACTCTGGGGCTGGGAAACGAACAAAGTCCCATTGGGATCGAACGCCATGAACCGGGCTCCCCGCACCTCCGCGGCAACACTCAACGAGAAGCCCTCCCGCACCCGAACCTGCGGGTCCACCGCCGGCCGATTCTGCCCGACTGCGACTGACGCCCAAATCCCCATCGCCAGGATCGCCGCAACTCCGCTGCTCTTCATATGCCACCTCCTGATAGTCCATCCCCACGGGCGGATTTCGTCTACGCCCAGTTACGCCTGCTTCCGGCGGGAGTTCTCCTCACCTTTGACGACACATTTGCGGCAAGACGGCGGAACATCGTTCCGCTGCCTCGTGGCCTTGTGGGCGCCCTCTCGGCGAAGGCCGGCGTTGACAATCGCAGGGCACGTTGCTAGTCTTGAATGAAAAGCTGACGAGGTAGGTCATGTTGGATGCCGGTGAAATCAGTCGCCTGTCCAGAGAAGAGAAGCTCAAGGTCATGGAGGCCATCTGGGAGGACCTCTCGCGGGAAGCCGAACAGGTGGAGTCTCCCGAGTGGCATCGTGAAGTTCTCGAAGAAACGGAACGCAGGTTTCAGTCGGGACAGGAGGGCGTTGTGGATTGGCAGGAGGCCAAGAAAGAACTCCGGAAGCGATTCGAATGAAGATGACGATGAAAGAATTGATCGAGGAAGTGATCTCCCTGCCGGTGGAGGAACGGGCCATCATTGCGGACTCGATTCTCCGCAGTTTGAACCCGCCCGAATCGGAAGTCGATCGCAAATGGGCCCAGGTGGCCCAGCGGCGCCTAGAGGAGTTGCGCTCGGGCAAGGTCCAGGCGATTCCCGGCGAGGAGGTCTTCGCCAAGATCTGGAAGAGATTCGAGGCATGAACTACTCCTTCCATCCGGAAGCCGAAGAGGAGTTTCTCGGCGCCATCGAGTACTACGAGGTACGTGAGGAAGGGCTGGGTCTCGAGTTCGCGTCGGAAGTCCGCGCTGCCGTTGTCCGTGCGGCGGAACACCCGAGGACGTGGCCGATCATCGAAGGAGAAGTGAGGAGGTGTCTAACGACCCGATTTCCGTACGGAGTGCTCTACTCGGAAAGGCGGACGGCATCCCTGAGAGAAAGGTGATGCTGGTCGCGCCTTGTCGCGATAACCGGATTTGTGGACGGCAGATTCATGGAAGGACGACTGTGGTCGCATCAAGTCGCATTCGATTCGCGTGTGTTCTGGCCTTGTTGCTGAGTGTCTTGGTTGTTGCCAACGACGGCAGCTACGTGCTTCGCGGGAATGAGCGGACGCTGGAGGCGGTGCTGAAGGCGTATTCGGAGATTCCGCCGGTTCGGTATGCGCCTCCCGTCGAACGGTGGGAGAAGATGCCGAAGACGAAGAGCCTGCTCATCGAGGGCGGCGTGCTTCATGTCGTCATGCTGGGCGACAGCATCGTCAACGACACCAGCCGGTCCGGATGGGATTATGTCGTCGGCCGTCGGCATCCTCGCTGCACGATCGAGAAGGTCACATCCGTGCGTGGGTCCACCGGGTGCTCGTTGTACAAGGAGGCCGGCCGCGTGCAGAAGTTCGTGCTCGATCATCAGCCGGATTTGGTCATCATCGGCGGCATCAGCCAGGGCGACGATATCGATTCGATCCGCGAGGTGATTCGACAGATCCGCGAGTCCGCCCAGCCGGATGTCCTGCTGATGACCGGGGCGTTTGGGGCCATCGATCCGCGAGTTGCAGATTTCCTCGACGAAAATGGTGTGCATGGCACACCCTACAATCGGAACTTGGCGAAGCTTGCGGGCGAGGTCGGGGCGGCGTTTCTCGATATGGAGA
>JBDKUU010000966.1:0-10205 GCA_039679525.1 Phycisphaerales bacterium
GCACGAGAGTCGTGACGCCGTGCTTCGTCCAGTCCTGAGCCGGCGAGAAGCTCCGCCTGGCCTCGGAGAAGGCGACGCCGGCGGTGTTGTCATAGGCCAGAGGCATGGACTGGCGCCCGCTGTGGACGATCGTTCGCTCGGCGAAGGGGGCCTGGGCGTAGCCGACGATCGAGCCGTTCGCGGCGTCCTCGTAGCCGTCGAGCCAGGATTGATAGATTCGCTGGCCCTCTTCGTCGGTGTAGCCTTCGAAGTCGTCCACGGCCACGAACGCCGGCGTGGTGAAGCTCCACACGTCGCTCGTCCAGGCGGAAGGCGTCGCGGCGTCGTTGACCTCGACCACTTTCCAGTAGTAAGTCGTCCCCACGAGCAGGGGGGCGGGTTCATAGGAAGGCTGATCGGCCGTCGCGACCAGCGCGTTGCCGGCGGCGACGGCGCCGCTGTCCGTGCCGAGCGAGACTTCGTGCGAAGCCGCCTCGCGTCCGGGCTTCCAACTCAGGACGAGGCTCCGCGGATCGATGTCCGTCGCGGCCGCGCCGGGCGCGGGCTCCCTGGCCTGGACCGGGACATAGAAGAACTGCACTTCGCTCAGGCCGCACTGATTGACGACCCCGCCCCAGTTGTTCAAAGGCGTGAGCCGCACGTACTGGGCGGCGACGCCCTGGAAGTCCACGGCGGTGTTGTAGGCATAGTCGTCTGCGCCGGAGGCCTGGTTGAAGATCGCGGCCTCGCTGAGGACCGTCCAGTCCGCGCCGTTTCGCGAGTACTCGATCTTGACCTCTTTGCATCCGCCGCCCAGGATCGATTCCAGAGCGGTGTTGTAGTTCCAGACCCGCATTTCCTGTAGTTTGTAGAGCTGATTGAACGCGAACCGGATCCAGGGACGGCCCGAGTCGCTCTTGGCGCTGAACCACATGTCACCGTTTATGGTCGAGTGCTGGCCGGCGGCGTTGAGGCCCGCGCCGTTGACCACGTTCTCGGGTTTGGTTCCGGCGTCGGAACCTGACGCGGTGGCGGTCACGTTGACGATCGGGTAGGCCGCCTGCTCGACAGTGAAGGACCAGACGGGGCTGCTGCTCGTCGTCGAGTCCGGCGCGACCACGTCGACTCGCCAGTAATAGGTCTGGCCGAAGGCGAAATGGCCGATGGGGTCGAACATGTTGGCGTCCTGACCCTGACTGACCAAAGCCGAGGCGTCGCCGGCCGTGACCAGATCGAGACTGGTTCCCAGGTATACATCGTACGTTCCACCGGCATCCGCGGCTTTCCAACTGAGCGAAGCGTCGCGGGAGACCTCGACGGCCTTGTTCGCCGGGCTCGGGGAGGAGACGCCGGACTTCGGCCCGACGGTGGCGGTGAGCTCCAACATGGGGCGAAGGGTCTCTGTCGCGTGCTCTCTCGACGCGATGCCGAACCCGCGGGCGCTGCCTTCGCCGGGGAACTCCAGCAAGAAGGTGGCCAAGCCGTCGTCCTCGACGCGGCTCTGCAGGAACTCGACGAGCCGGGCCCCGGTGACGACGATGCGGATGCCGCCGACATCGTAATAGTTCGTGCCGACCAGCGTGATGGTCTCTGTGATCCCGGCGCCGGCGGTCGTGTCGTCCATGTCCGTCAGATTCACGAGCGGCTCTCCGTTGTTCGTCTTCCATTCCGCTCCGACGTTGGCGGAGGTCAGGGTCGCTTCCTCCCAGTTCTGCGGCGTATTGCCGGCGGCGCTGTTCAGGCCGTGGAGAAAGAACCGGGCCGTGACGACGTTGTCGTTGCGGGGCGCGCCGCCGGAGGTGTACAGCGTCAGGGTCGCGCTTTCGACCGAGGTGACGCCGGCCGCGGCCAGATTGAAGCGAAGATAGCCGACTCCGTTGGACGTGTTGTGAAGGTACACATAGGCGGCGTCGCCGTGAGCCGTCGCGTCGTTGGCGATGACGTAGCTGTCTGCGTCGCTGCCGAGCTTGAGCGTGTCGGCCCCGATGCTCGTCGCCGACGACATGGCCAGACAGATGGAGATCAGGACCGCGAGCTTCTTCGACATGACAATCCTCCTTTTGAAATCCAGACGTCGAGACGATTGAAGGCCGACTCGCATGATGCCCACATCGCCGCCGGGCGGCGCCGGAGGCACATCGAATCGGCCGGCTTTGCACATCTTCGTATGACCCTCCTGGCCCGATCGCGCCGCCGACCTAGACTCTCTACAGCATACCGCCCGGCGGGGGAAGGGTCAACCCGGAAGTGAAGAATTGAGGATTCGCATTGTGGTGAATCCCGTGCACAAATGATGGGACGAACTCCCGTTTTCGTCAGGGTTCGAGCCCTTGAAATCGGTCAGGGCGTTCCTCGTCCGGGGGGGCGCGTTGACGCTAGGGTTGGGGGGCCGGCCCTCGGCACAGGATGCCGAGGCGCTCCAATTCCCGGGCCAGGGCCAGCGTGTAGCGGGGAGCGTCGCGGCAATCCAGATGGGACGTGTCCGGACAGACGAAATCGCGCATCCCGGGGACATCCGCGAAGTGAATCGTGGCGGCGGAGGTCTGGCGGGCCAGGCGATCCCAGCACTGCTGCTTGGGGAATAGCTGCTCGTCCATATCCCAGCCCTGGCCGGTGGTGATGTCCCGGACGTAGACCACGCGGCCGCCCCGGCTCTGGATCTTCCGCACGAGGGGCTCGTAGTCCATGGCCTGCTGAAGCCACATGTCCGGGGAGATCCCTCGAAGGCGCGGGGCGATCTCCTGCGCCTGCTGGATTCGAATGCGACAGTGCTCCTGGACGTCCACCTGCGAATAGTCCGCCAGGCGGGACCGATCGCGGAACGTGGCCACGTAGGGCGAGTCGGGCAGGGTCCTGTACCGCACGATCGACTTGAAAATCGCATCCAGTCTCACGGTGGGATAAAGCAGGGCCAGATGCTCCTGAAACGCCAGGGAGATCGGAAGGGTGACTTCCTCAACCGCGGGCCAGTACGACCGGTAATTGTCGCGATAGGTGTTCAGATACGGCTTGAGAATCGAATCTGCGGCCGGCGGAAACATGGTGGTCGACCACAGGACGATGCCGTCGAATCGCGGGTCGTTCGCGAGGTCCGCCAGCACGACGCCCGACGCTTCCTGGGCTCCGTCCACGGCAAGCTGCACGACGCGATATTGCGGGAACTCCTTTTCGAAGACCGGCGGGACAAAATCGAGTTGGATCCGTGAGCCGCCGATCAGGACGACGGTCTTTTTGCCCTGGCTGTCGTAGACGCGATGGCGATGGTAGGCCCACAAGTCCCGCGTGTCGATGACGGTAGGCTTGTGTCCGTGGCTGCGAAGGACGCCCTCGATGACCGACAGCCCTGCGACCACCAGCACGGCCGCCAGGAGGAAAGTCCGCAGCCAGGGGCCCTCGACCCCGGGATCAGAATTGGAAATAGATGAATGCACGATCTTCTCCCAAGAGTGTGATGACGGCGATCACCATGCCGGCCATCGCGGCCGATCGAACCCACCAGGGACACGCCGCGACGACCTGCTCGAGGTTTCTGTTTCGCATGATCCAGTGAAAACCCAGGATTCCGGCGATGACCGTGGCCACGATCATGTTGTCCAAGATCGCTACGAGCGAGACGGAGGAGGCCGAGACGTTTCCGAGCATGGCCATCGTGGTGACGAAGGCCTTGTGGAAGGTGTCGGCCCGGAAGAAGACCCAGGCGAAGCAGACGAGCACGAAGGTCAGCAGGACGTACGCGAACTGGAGGGGCTTGAGACGCTGGAGCAGGGGCTTGGGCAGAGCGGCCGCGATCAGCCGTTCCACGATCAGGTAGAGCCCGTGCAACCCTCCCCAGACGACGAACGTCCAGGAGGCTCCGTGCCAGAGGCCGCCCAGGAGCATCGTGATCGCCAGGTTCGCCAGCGTACGGGTGGGACCCGAGCGATTCCCGCCCAGCGGGATGTACAGGTAGTCCCGCAGCCAGGTGGACAGGGACATGTGCCAGCGCCTCCAGAAATCGGAGAATCCCACGGAGGCATACGGGCAGTTGAAATTCTTGGGCAGCCAGAAGCCCAGGCACAGGGCCGCGCCGATCGCGCAGTTCGAATACCCGGAGAAGTCGCAGAAGATCTGGCCGGCAAAGGCCAATGTCCCGGTCCAGGCGCTGGCGAAATTCGGTGCGGCGGGCGAGTCGTAGACCCGTTCGACGAGGGGCGCCAGCAGGCCGTCCGCGATCGCCGCCTTCTCGAACAGGCCGATCACCATCAGCATCAGTCCCCATCCGAACTGATTCGCAGTCGCTCGTTTGGGCGTGTCGCACTGAGGGAGAAAGTCCGCCGCTCGCACGATCGGGCCGGCCACGAGCTGAGGGAAGAACGTGACGTAGAGAGTGTAGTCCAGGAACGAATGCCAGGGCTTGGCGCGCCGGCGGTAGATGTCCAGCGTGTAGGACAGGGTTTGAAACGTGTAGAAGGAGATGCCGACCGGCAGAATGATGTTGAACCGGGGAGGCGCCGCAGGGACGTGAAACAGTCCCAGAATTCCATAGAAGGACTCCAGGAGGAACGTGGCGTATTTGAAGTAGCCCAGGAGGCCGAGGTTGATCGCCAGGCTGACGATGACCAGCAGACGCCGGCGGCGGGGCTGCTCGGCCCTGTCGATGGCTTTGCCCAGATGCCAGTCGGCGACCGTGGAAATCCACAATAAAATCACGAACGGCGGATTCCAGGACGCATAGAAATAGTAGCTGACCAGCAGAAGGAACACCTTGTTAACGGACCACGACCGCACAAGATAGTGTACCGCGACTACCGTCGTGAAGAAGAGCAGGAACTCGATCGAGTTGAACAGCATGGGTGTATTATGCTCTCTCCTGGATTCTCTATGTCGTTGATTTCGGCGATGCTCCTCTTATCGGTCTGCGGTGGAAACGTCTTTAGCAGATGCCGCCCCCAGGCACGTTGTGACGCGCATTTCCCCTATCGCCGCCGGGATTTGCAGTACAGTCGCGCTCGGCAAACGCCGATGGGAGAAAAAGGGACGGGCAAAGCCCGTCGGAATGCTGATTTCCCGAAGGGATGAGGTAAGAATGAACATCGCTCTCATTTACGTGGATCAGGACCTGGAGGCTTTCGGTGTCCGGAACATCTCCTCCGCGTTGAAAGCGGCGGGACATGAGACGAAGCTGATCCTGATGAAGACGAAGGACGCCGTGTATTCTCAGCAGGTGCTGGACGCCGCCAAGGGCCTCGTGGCCGACTCCGACGTCATCGGGATGAGCTGCTTTTCCCGCGCCTCGCAGAAGGCGATCCAGGTCATGGAGCACATGAGGCCGCTGGGCAAAGTCACCGTCTGGGGCGGCATCCACGCGACCCTCAACGCCGAGCAGTGCGCCCGCCACGCGGATCTGGTCTGCCGGGGCGAGGGCGAGGAGTTCATGATCGACTTGGCCGGACGGCTCGGCCAGGGCGACGGCTGGCGGGACATCCCCAACGGGGTCTACGCCGACAAGGGCCGGCTGGTCGTCAACGAGCCTCGGCCGCTGCTCGACACTCTCGACACGCTCCCGATGATGGACTTCTCCCGCGACAACGAGTGGCACCTGAGCGGCGAGGAATTCGTCCGGGTCACCGGCGTCTGCGAGGACACGGCCCCGATCGCCTTCAACGGCACCCGCGGATGCGCCTTCCGCTGCACGTACTGCTCGAACTCCAAGCTCAAGCAACTGGTCCATGCCAACGGGCATTACGTTCGCAAGCTGAGCATCGAAAAGCTTGTCGAGCAGGCCCAGAAGCTGCGCGAGCGGTTCCCGAACGCCAAGTGCTTCGACTTCTTCGACGAGGATTTCTGCGCCCGGCCCGTGGCGGACATCGAGAAATTCTCCCGCCTGTACTCCGAGCGAGTGGGCATTCCGTTCGAGTGCATGGTCTCGCCGGTTCAGGTCAACGAGGAGAAGATCGACTGGCTCGTCAAGGCGGGCCTCTGGCGGATCAACATGGGCGTCGAGAGCGGCAGCGAGCGCACCAAACGAGAGGTCTACGACAGGCACATGTCCAACGACGCCGTGATGCGGGCCGCGAAGGTCATCAACAAGTATCCGCACGTCGTGCCGTACTACTTCTTCATCATCGGCAACCCCTACGAGACTCGCGACGACCTGCTGTCCACGGCCCGTTTTCTGGGCAGTCTGCCGCAGCCGTTCTACCTGCGGACGTACAATCTGGTCTTCGTTCCGGGCACGCTCCTCTATGAGACCGCGGTCAAGGACGGGATCATCCAGGGCAGCAAGGACAGCGGCTTCGAGCTGGACTTCCTCGGCGGCTTCAACTACAAGAAGCACCCCTGGAAGAAGTCGAACCTCTACCTCAACGGATTGCTTTACCTGATGGCGGGCAAGATCTCACGCGGTCGATTGGGGCTGGTGCCCCGACGGCTGCTCGATTTCCTGCTCCGGCCGGACGTGGTGGAGTTCAACGAGAAGCACACGCTGGGCATCCGGGGGCTGATCGCGACGAAGTTATGCCTCTGGAAGCTGCGAGGCCTGGCGGCGCGGGTCGTCAAGAAGGCGCTCAAAGATCCGCGGGCGATCTACCGCGTCGGGAAATAGCCGAAGAGTCGTTCGCCCGGTCTTTCACGCGTTCGTCGCGGCCCCGCTGATGCCGTCGCTGACGTAGGTTCCGCCGTCGGCGACGATCCGGATCGCGGTCAAGAGCTCATCGAAATCGGCATCCTTGAGCAGGTACCCCTTCGCGCCGGCCTTGAACATCTCGTCGACATACTGCCTGTGGGAGTGCATGGACAGCGCGACCACCTTCACGTGAGGCCAGGAGTTGCAGATCCACCGGGTGGCCTCCAGTCCGCTGAGCACCGGCGGCATGCTGATGTCCATGATGATGATGTCCGGCTGAAGGGTGGAAGCCAGTTCCATCGCGCCGTCGCCGTCCTTGGCCTGCCCGACGACTTCCATATCATCCTGCTGCTGCAGGAACTTGCCGAGCGCTTCCCGAATGATCGTATGGTCTTCTGCAATAACAATCCGTATCATCGAACCCGTCTCTCATGCACTATGAAGGTTTTTCATATCCACCCAACGGCATCTGGTCGCCACGAGATTCTATACGCGGGCGGGTTCCGAAGGTCGTTCGGAATCCGCCCGGAGAAAACGCAAAAGACGCAGAAAACGCCGCGGCGGCGCGCGATCCTGCCTGGATTTGTGAATACGGCGGCCTGTTTGTTTCCTCCAGACCGAATTGCCCGGGGATCGGCGTCAGGAAATTCCCTAAGGCATTTCCCTTAGCATCCAAGTAGTGTAATGTAGGATTGTCGAGTTTTGATCTTGTCACTAAGTTTCCTCTCGCGGCCAAGACGGATCGGTGCTATGAGATGATGGACTATTTCGTTCTATCATGCGTGAAGGACCGCTGCCGCAGAGGAATGACAAGTCCCAAAATGCTGAACGCGTCAATCCGTTGGAGGCAACGTGGGCAGGTGGCGTCTGGAGCGGGGATTTCGCTCGGGAGCAGCACTGCCGCGTGCACGCCAGCGAAAGGGTCCATGTCACGCCAGAGGGGAAGGAGTCGGTAAATGCCCAAGCGTAAGCGCAAAGAGTCGGATAAGAGGAAAGAACCTGCCGGGATCGAGAAATGCCCGACCGGCGTTCGCGGCCTGGACGAGATCACCTATGGCGGAATCCCGCGGGGGCGGCCCACGCTGATCGCCGGCGGGGCCGGCAGCGGCAAGACGCTGCTGTCGATGGAGTTCATCGTCCACGGCATCCTCGACTACGGCGAGCCGGGCGTGTTCATGGCGTTCGAGGAAACGGCGAACGATCTGGTCCAGAACGTCGCCTCTCTGGGCTACGACCTTGAAGATATGATGCGACGCAAGATGCTGGAGATCGACTTCGTCCGCATCGAGCGAAGCGAGATCGAAGAGACCGGCGAATACGACCTTGAGGGCCTGTTCGTGCGGCTGGGCAGCATGATCGACGAGATCGGCGCCAAGCGGGTCGTTCTGGACACCATCGAGGCGCTCTTCGCCGGCCTGCCCAACGAGGCGATCCTGCGAGCCGAGCTGCGCCGGCTCTTCCGCTGGCTCAAAGAAAAGGGCGTTACCGCGATCATCACGGGCGAGCAGGGCGACAGCACCCTCACCCGCCACGGCCTGGAGGAGTACGTCAGCGACTGCGTCATTTTCCTGGATCATCGGGTGACCGACCAGATCGCCACGCGGCGGCTGCGGATCGTCAAATACCGCGGCTCCGCCCACGGCACGAACGAATATCCCACGATGATCGTCGAGCATGGCCTGAGCGTCCTGCCGATCAGTTCGCTCGGTCTCGATTACAGTGTCGGCTCCGAGCGCATCTCCTCGGGCATCGAGCGTCTGGATGTGATGCTCGGCGGCAAGGGCTACTACCGGGGCAGCAGCGGTCTCGTCACCGGCAGCGCCGGCACCGGCAAGAGCAGCATGGCCGCCGCGTTCGCCGACAGCGCCTGCCGCCGGGGGGAACGCTGCCTCTACTTCGCCTACGAGGAAGCGCCCGCCCAGATCATACGGAATATGGCCTCCATCGGCTACGACCTGACCCAGTGGGTCCGCAAGGGCCTGCTTCGCTTCCACGCCGTGCGTTCGACGCTCTACGGCCTGGAGCAGCATTTGGTGACCGTTCACAAATGCGTCAGCGATTTCAATCCGTCCGTGGTCATCGTCGACCCGCTGTCGAACCTCACGACCATCGGCAATGAGAACGAAGTCAAGGCGATGCTGACGCGGATGATCGATTTCCTGAAGAACCAGGGCGTGACCGCCATGTTCACGAGCCTGATCGCGGGCGGGCACTCGTCCGAGCAGACCGAGGTGGGGGTTTCCTCGCTGATGGACACCTGGCTGCTGCTCCGCAATGTGGAGAACGCCGGCGAGCGGAATCGCCTGCTGTTCATTCTCAAGAGCCGCGGCATGGCGCATTCCAACCAGGTTCGCGAGTTCCTGCTGACCAACGAGGGCATCCAGCTCCGCGACGTCTATATCGGCCCCGGAGCGGTGCTGACCGGCTCGGCCCGGGCCGCCCAGGAGGCCCGCGACAAGGCCCAGGCGGCGGCCGACGATCAGGCGACCGCCCGCCGTCGTCGCGAATTGGAGCAGGAGCAGTCGCTTGCCCAGGCCCAACTGGACGCCCTGCAGCTCAAGACCGCGGCCTTGAACGATGAGATCAAGGCTCTGGAGAACACCGAACAAGCCCGCATGGCCTCGGCGGCCCGCGACCGCGCGGAGCTGGCGCGTCTGCGAAATGCCGATAAGAAGCAATAATTGAGAGAGAGGATCAGTATCCTATGGCAACAAAGACAACGAAAGCCAGGACCTCGCCCCGCAGCAAAGCATCGCCTTCGCCGGCGCCGAAGTGGGATCTGCGGCTGTACGTCGCCGGTCAAACGCCGCGATCGATTACGGCCCTGGAGAATCTCGAACGAATCTGTGAAGAGCATCTGGCCGGCCAGTATCGTATTGAAGTGGTGGACTTGTTGAAAGACCCCAAGCTCGCTCGCGGCGACCAGATTCTTGCGGTGCCGACGCTGGTCCGCAAGCTGCCCGAGCCCGTCCGCAAGATCATCGGTGACCTCTCAAATGTGGATCGAGTCCTCGTGGGCTTGGACCTGCGACAACGCTGATTGGAGCTGTCATGACGAAGAAGCGCCTGGAAACGGTGAAAGAAGCCCTGGAGGAGGCCGGCAGAAAGTCCAAGACGCAGCGGTATGTTCTGCGGCTGTACGTCGCCGGCGTTACGCCGAGGTCACAGGAAGCGATCCGGATGGTGAAAGCCATGTGCGAAGAGCATCTGGCGGGCCGGTACGAGCTGGAGGTGGTCGATATCTACCAGCAGCCGACGCTCGCCCGAGACGAGCAGATCATCGCGGCTCCCACGCTGATCAAGAGGCTGCCGCCGCCGCTGCGGAAGATCATCGGCAGTATGGCGAGCATGGAGAAAGTCCTGGTCGGCCTGGACCTGCGGCCCAGGGAAGACAAAGAAGAGAAGGCCAAGTAATGGACAGGGACAACACAGATTCTCGGATGGGGGTCCGGCTGCCCAGCCAGGACGAGGACCTGCAGTGGCGACTGGAGGAAGCGGAACAGACTCTGGAAGCGATCCGCCACGGCGAAGTGGATGCGATCGTCGTGGCCGGTCCCCACGGGGACCTGGTCTATTCGCTGACGGGAGCCGAACACGCGTACCGCGTGATCGTCGATACGAT
>JBDKUU010000967.1:0-4171 GCA_039679525.1 Phycisphaerales bacterium
GCCGAGTCGATGCCCACGTTCGATGAGGTTCGCAAGGCGTCGGCTGACAACTGGCAGCGTTTCTGGATGTTCGGCGGGGCGATCGATTTCTCGCTCTGCACCGACCCGCGTGCGCCGGAATTGGAGCGGCGGGTCGTCCTCTCGCAATATCTTCTGGCGATTCAGTGCGCCGGCTCGCGGCCGCCCCAGGAAACGGGCCTGACCTGCAACAGTTGGTACGGCAAGTCGCATCTGGAGATGCACTGGTGGCACAGCGTGCACTTCGCCCTGTGGAATCGACTGGATCTATTCGAACGGAGCCTGCCCTGGTACCAGTCGGTCCTGCCCCTGACTGAAAACACGGCCAAGTCACAAGGCTATGACGGTGCCCGCTGGCCCAAGATGGTCGGACCCGACGGCCGCGAGAGCCCCAGCAGCGTCGGCGTGTTCCTGATCTGGCAGCAGCCCCATCCTATTTATTATGCGGAGTTGTGCTATCGCGCTCGGCCGAATCGCGAGACTCTGGACCGCTATCGGCAAATTGTCTTCGAGACCGCGGATTTCATGGCGTCCTATGCCGTCTGGGATGAGGCGAATCGCCGTTACGTGCTTGGACCCGCGATGATCCCTGCCCAGGAAAGCTACGGCTCGGACCGGGCCCGCAATCTCAATCCCACCTTCGAGCTGGCATACTGGCGATGGGCTCTCGATACCGCCCAAAGCTGGCGGCAGCGACTCGGCTTGGAGCGGAATCCGAAGTGGGACGACGTGATCGATCATCTCTCGCGGCCCACGATCCGCGACGGCGTCTACACGGGAATCGAGACCCCGCCGTACACGATCCGTCGCGACCATCCCACGATGCTCGCGGCGTTGGGCTTCGTGCCCGCCGGGCCGCTGATCGACCGGGACGTGATGAAACGAACCTATGACAGCATTTTGGCGGATTGGGACTGGCCGAGCACGTGGGGTTGGGACTATCCTATGCTGGCCATGACGGCCGCCCGGCTGGGCGAGCCGGGCGCGGCGGTGGACGCCCTGTTCCTCGAATCGCCGAAGAACCGCTACCTGGCGAATGGGCACAACTACCAGGCGGCCCGGCTGCCTCTGTACCTGCCCGGCAACGGCGGCCTGCTGACCGCGGCAGCGATGATGACCGCCGGCTGGGACGGCTGTCCCGAGGGGCCCGCGCCGGGATTCCCGAAGGACGGGAAGTGGAACGTGCGATTCGAAGGCCTGTGCCGGATGCCTTGATGTCAGGCGAGATGACTGTGTCGTTGTATAGGCGTAAGGAGTGACTGGATGGTTTCAGAGTATCGATCGTCAGGCAAGACGCAATCCCACAAGCTGGTCGCGGTAGGCATCTTTTTGTGCGCGCTGGCAAGCTTGGCCACGGGGGCCGAGACTCATCTGGCCTGGTTCACGGATGCCAACGTGGCCGACGCCGCCAAGAGCCCGGCCCCAGCCGAAGCATTGCCGGCCATCGATGGCACGTACGGCCAGGGCGTGTCCCTGACCGGCGAGGTGCCGATGGAATGGCCCACGTTACAGCAGCGGCAGGGCTACATCAGCTTCTGGGTACGCCCGAAGTGGAACGGCGACGACGGCCAGACGCACCGTTTGCTTCGCATTGGCGACCCCGCCCGCAACGGCCTGCTCGTGGAGAAGTCCGCCGCCGGAATGCTGCGGTTTGCGATGGCCAGCCCCGAGAAGGTCACGGTCTCGCGAAGCAGCGTCGCCGCCTGGCGAGTGGGGCAGTGGCATCACGTGGTCGTCGCCTGGTTCTATAATGGCGATCATCCGGTCGGGCTGCCGCTGTGGATCGATCATGTGGCTGTGGATGGCCCCATCGCCGGCGGCTGCCGGTTTCTCGATCCGCAGACGATGACGGACAAGCGGCTTTGGATCGGCGACGCCTCCTCGCAGGCCGACCTCGACGAGTTGATCTGTCGCGACAAGCTCGACGCCGAGAACTCGTGGGGCCTGATGGCCACGATCTATCGCGACTTCTTCCGCACGGCGCCGTATGACGCCATCCGAATCGATCCCAAGCCCCAACGAGTTCCGGCGGATTCCCGCGTGGTCGCGGGCTTCGAGAAGCAGTTCGGTCTTCAAGCCCGCCGCGAAGGCCGATGGGAGCCGGTCACGGAGTTCGCGGCACGGTATGGCCAGTGGGGATACTTCGACGCCAAGCCGTTCATCGCGTGGTCGAGCGGGGACACGTCCATCGCCACCGTCGATGGGAACGGCCGGGTGAAAGGCCTCGAGCCCGGCAAGTGCGAGATCTTCGCCCGATTTCGGCAACACAAGATCGGCTATTCGCTGGAGGTGGTTTCGTCGGACAAGCCGGACTTCGATCTGATCTGCGTCGAACTACACCCGCGGTATCGCAACGACGCGGTCAAGGATCGTCCGGCCGCCGGGGAGAACATGACCGCCCGCGTGCGAGTCGGCAACTTCGGACCGGCGACGCTGCCGGCCGGCGGAGAGGTGCGGCTGGATCTGATCCCGGTCGCCGAGACGAACAGTTATCGATTCGATTCTTCCATTTCACCCGAGAAAACACTCACGGCGACGCTCGATCGGGACCTGGCTTCAGGCGAGGAGACCGCCGTGGAGTTCAAATTCGCGTATCCCGCGAAGCCCCAGTGGATGCGGGTGCGGCTGGACCCCGGCGAGCGGATCGACGAATTCTGCGAGGCCAACAACGAGTCGATCGAGCGGACCGACGCGCGGCCGATTCAACTCGCCTATCGACCCGCCGTGCTGAAATCGTGCCTGGCCGAGAAGAAGATCAACCATGTCGGTTCGCTGAGCTACTACGACTGGCTCCGGGGCGAAAAGCTTCGAATGGACGTCATGCTCCCCGAGGCTGTCTGGCCGACGACCGGGCCGTACGGCGTCGAGGAGGCCTACCGCGTGGATGCGGTGACCGCGCTGGAGGACTGCGCCTGGTACGATCAGCCCTTCAATCACGACGCGGTCTACTACGACGGCGGGTTCCCCGTCGACGAGCCGGTGGACTTCACGACGGTGGACGCCGCGATCATCCACGAGTTCGGCCACACGATCCTCAGCCAGCCGGACCTCTATGGTTACGGCGTCAAAGCGAGCAACATCTTCCTGACCGATGCGCAAGGCAAGCCGTACGCCGGTTCCCCGCTGCTGCCTGTGATCGAAGGCGACGAACTGATGCCGTTCTCGCCGGGCGTCAGCATCCCCTGCGGCGGGGCATACCCCTCCCTGATGGATAGTTGCCAGCAATGGCTGCACTCCTCGCAGGCGGGGCACGTCAAGTACTACAAGGGCTATCGCCAGGATCGCTTCTGGGGCACCCAGGGCCGCCTGATTCCGACGCGGGCCAACTGGCTGATCATCTACGACCGCGACGACCAGCCGCTCAAAGGGGCCGCAGTGTACGTCTACCACGTGGCTCAGGTCCCCGTGCAGGACAGCGGCGCGAAGTACTTCACGGACCGGCCCAAGTTCGTCGGTCAGACCGACGACGAGGGCCGCTTCATCTTCCCGAACGAGACCGACAGCGAATGGGACGACCCCGAGACAGACGAGGTCGACGGTGCGATCCCCGTGTGGAACCCGTTCGGCGGGGCCAAGACCGACACGGCGTTTACGCCGAACGTCTGGACGGTCGAGGGGCTGCTTCTATTGAAGATCGTCGCGGGCCAGAATGAAGAGATCCAGTTCATGGACCTGATGGCGTTCAACGACGCGTTCCTCTCCGGCAACCAGGTGCTCGGCAAGTACCGCATTCGCACGAACCTGGCGCCTTCATCCGAGCCGACGCCCGTGGTTCGCAAGCCGATTCCCGACGCGATCCGCGAGACCAACAAGCGGCCGGTGGCCGTCGCGCCGGCCGAGATGACAGTTCGCTGCGGCCAGGAGTTCGAGATCGACGGCTCCAAGAGCTATGACCCCGAGGGGCAGCCGCTCTACTACCGGTGGGGCGAGCAGGGGCACTGGCTCGAGCGGGACCGGCATCAGGGCCCGGTCGCTCGTCTTAAAGCTCCGGACAAGCCCGGCACGATCGAATACAAGTTCTGGGTCCTCGACGGCGTCCGCTGCAGCGAGGCCGCGATCATCAAAGTCGAGGTGGTTCAGTAATCTCCAGGAGAGTGGGTATGGATGGGAGAGGCATCGCGGTTGTCTTGCTGACGTGGCTATCCCTGTCTGG
>JBDKUU010000968.1:0-1890 GCA_039679525.1 Phycisphaerales bacterium
CCGCTATTCCGGGGCAACGGGTGAGGGCTCCTCCAAGGATACGCCCGCGGTGAAGAAAGCCATCGACGCCGCCGCCGGCCAAGGCGGCGGGACAGTCTGGGTGCCCGCGGGCAAGTACCTCTGCGGCACAATTCACCTGAAGAGCAACGTCACTCTGCACCTGGACAACGGCTCGGCGATTCTGGCCAGCACCGACAACGGCGATTTCGATCCTTACGAAACGCTGCCGTTCAAGTCGGTATCCGATAACGAGACCACCTTCTTCCATTACGGCCTACTGGTTGCCGAGAACGCTCACAACATCGCCATCACAGGTCAGGGCATCGTGGATGGGAATCGACCAAAGCGTCGCGGGCCGAAGACCGTTTCCATCAAGAATTGCCAGTACGTAACTATCCGCGGCATTACGGTTCAGAACTCGCCTAACTACTCGATCAGCTTCTGGGGCAGCGACTACGTCGATATCGACGGCGTGACGATTCTGAACGGCTATGCCGATGGGATCGACCCCGACGCCTCACGCTACGTCCGGATCTCGAACTGTTACATCGACTGTTGGGACGATGCCATCTGCCCGAAAGCTAGCCCTTCGATGGGAATGGACCAGCGGCGCAACGTCGAGCACCTGGTGGTCACTAACTGCGTGACTCGAACCAACTGCAGCAACTTCAAGTTCGGAACGGAATCAAGTTGGGATCTGAAGGACGTCACGGTGAGCAACATCACCATGATGCCCCGCGACAAGGGCCGCCCACCGATTTCGGGGATTTCACTGGAGGCGGTGGACGGGGCCAGGATCAACGGAGTCGCCATCTCTAACATCTCGATGGTGGACGTCACGACGCCGATTTTCGTCCGGCTGGGCAATCGGGGCCGCGGGATGAATCCGCCCACGCCGGGGTCGGTGGAGAACGTTTCGTTCAATAACATCGTGGCTCGCGGTGCGAGGATGACCTCCTCGTTGACGGGCATCCCGGGCTACCTGGCGCGCCGGGTAGCGTTGTCAAACATCCTGATCACAATGGAGGGAGGAAACCAGGACCCGAAGGGATTGGACGTGCCTGAGAACGTCGCCAAGTACCCCGAGGGCACGATGTTCGGCATCCTGCCGGCCTTCGGTCTTTATGCACGCCACGCTGAGGGCGTCGCACTCAGCAACGTGCAATTGCGCTGGGACAAAGAGGACCTTCGCCCGGCGATGATCTTCGACGATGTGAAGGACCTCACTATCGACGGCTTCCACACGGATACCGTGGCGGGCGCCTCACCGGTGGTTTGGGTACATAACGTCGTTGACGCATTCATTCGCGGTTCACGGACTGCCGCAGCGCAGGTGTTCTTGCGCGCAAGCGGAACAGAGAGCCAGAGGATTCTGCTCACCGGGAACGACCTGACGCGGGTGACGCGGCGCGTGGAGATTCAAGACGCGCCGAAATCCGCTGTGCAGGAAGTGGGAAACGCGGTCAGTGCGGCCCTCAACCGGGCTGCGAAAAGGGGTTCTTTGGGAGGTAAGAAGCAATGAGGGGAAGCAAGTTCAGTCTCGCAATTGTTATTGTCCTGGCCATATTCCTGGCAGGACCCGTTCTCAGCACTTACTGCTTCGCGCAGCAAGCTAGCACGGCCGGCATTTACGGCAGCGTAGTGGATGCGCAGGGCGGAGCCATTCCCGGAGCAAGGATCATGCTCACTCACATAGAGCGTAACCAGGTCCGGGAGGCCACCACTAACGAAGTGGGGGAGTACACCTTCCCGCTGATTCCCATCGGCCGTTACAAGCTTGGGATTCAGCATTCCGGGTTCAAGGCCTTCGAACAGACCGGCATCGAGCTTCAGGTCAACGACAACGCGAAGATTGACGTCACTCTCGAGGTCGGCGACGTGAACACGCGC
>JBDKUU010000969.1:0-6749 GCA_039679525.1 Phycisphaerales bacterium
TAGCCCACGCGTTGACTCATCGACGCGTATTGACGCGTGGGCTAAGAGCCCACCCTACATTTCGGACTTGCGATGACACAGTCAAGGCAAAGTCGAATGAAGAATGCCACAAGCGATGTGACGCGTCGCGAATTCATGAAGGTTGTCGGCGCCGGGGCCGTGGCCTGTGTCGTCGCTCCGGCGTTCGCCGACGAGAGTCGCCCGGCGATCGTCGTGGACCCCCAGCCGCGATTCGCCCTCTCGCCCTATCTGTACATGCAGTTCATGGAGCCCCTGGGCACGACCGACGGTTCCGTCGCCGCCGCGTGGGATTCCGGGCGAGACTGCTGGCGCGAGGATGTGGTGAGCGTCACGAAGGAGTTGGCTCCCCCGCTCCTTCGTTGGGGCGGCTGCTTCAGCTCGTACTACCGCTGGAAAGAAGGCGTCGGGCCGCAGGACAAGCGAAAGCCCATGCTGAATCTGTGTTGGGGTGGCGTGGAGACCAACGAGGTCGGCACGCACGAGTTCGTCGACTTCTGCCGGCGGGTCGGAGCGGAGCCGTTCTACTGCGTGAACTTCGAGTCCGACGGCCGCAAGTACTGGCAGCGCGATCCGACAGGGGATGTGCGTGTGGCCGGGCCCGAGGAAGCGGCCGAATGGGTCCGCTACTGCAACAATCCCGACGACAAGCTGCGGCGCGAGCATGGCTGGGCCGAGCCCTACAACGTGAAGCTCTGGCAGATCGGTAACGAGACCTCGTACGATCGCAACGGTTTCGATTGCGAGACCGCCGCCAGGCGGACGATCGCTTTCGCTCGCGCAATGCGGGCGGAAGACCCGAGCATCCAGCTCGTCGGCTGGGGCGACAGCGGCTGGGCCCCGCGCATGATCGAGATGGCGGGCGAGCACCTCCAGTATGTCGCGTTCCACCACATGTTCAATCCGGACGGCGGAATGCGGGATTCCCCATTGCAGGGGATCGAGTACCGCAAGGACCCCGCGAAGACCTGGGACCGCCTGATGAATGCGTCCCAGTTCCACGACGCGCGCATCCGTCGCATCCGCGAGCAGGTCGACAAGTACGACATGCCGCTGGCGATGACGGAGTGTCACTTCGCCCTGCCCGGCCGCAATCGCTGCGACGTGCTCTCGACCTGGGCGGCGGGCGTCGCCAACGCCCGGCTGCTCAACGTCCACGAGCGCCACGGCGACAAACTCAAGATCGCGACGCTCGCGGACTTCTGCGGCACGCGATGGCAGGTCAACGCGATCATGATCCCGGTCCCCGGCGGCGAGTCGTACATGATGCCCGTCGCTTTGGTCATGGGGCTCTACCGCCATCACACTGGCGAGCAGGCGGTGAATGTCGCGAAGACGCCGGAAGGCCTCGACGTGACCGCCAGCCGGACGGGTGACAGACTCTACCTGCACGTCGTGAATACAAATCGCGACCGATCCATTGCGGCGAAACTGGCGATCGACGGCATGAATGTGCGATCGGGTCAGGTTTTCGAGCTGGTCGCAGATCCGGAATTCGAAGTGATCGAAACGCAGTCTCGCGAGATCAAGCCGGTGCAAAAGGACCTGCCGGCGGACGGCCTCTGGACCTTCCCGGCGGCCTCGGTCTCAGCCGTGGAGCTGACCGCCGCAACGGCATGATCGGCGGGACCATTGTTCATGTGTAGGGTGGGGCTTGCCCCACCGCTTTCTCTCAGCCTCCTGCGACGAGACGGTCGAACCCGCAACGGTCAAGCTGCGGGTGATCTACAAGGCCTGTCTTGCTCTGCGTCTCACCGCGCGGGCACGAGGCTGCCACGGCTGATCGGGGTGACTGGACTCGAACCAGCGACTTCATGCACCCAAAGCATGCGCTCTAGCCAAACTGAGCTACACCCCGCGAATGTCCAATCGTCATTATACCGGCCGAGGCAACAGGCACGCAACAGAGGAGTCCGGGATTCGCGGGCAGCGGGTGTGCCCAGATACTCTGGCAGACCGAAGCCCCTCAGGCAAACGAGGGAGGCACCTACTCCGCGAGGCTGAATGCAGGCCCCCGATCCGTGCAGCGCCCCTCCAGGACGAGGGCGGGCTTGCCTGGGAAGTTTATCGCTTTGCGGGGTACCAGCGGGGAGATGAGGACAGACTTGACGCAGCGTATGGACGCTCGTCCTGCGAAGACCCCGGTCCGGGATCTGTGGTCAGCCGTTTGTGCTGTTCGCTTATGGGACTGGAGGCTCTTCAGGCGGCTGCCGATCTGAGATTGACCTAGCCCCTGCGGGCTGCTTTGCCACAGGTGGGTTGTTCGGTGGTGCCGATCGGGTGATCCGTGCAAAAAAGAATTGCATAAACTGCGTTGGTGCGGTAAAATACAGGCCTTAGGGAATTACGATCCGGGGGACCCAAGTCGCCCCGTAACCGCGTTGGACGGACCCCAAACGCGACCCCTCGCGATTGGGAACTCTGTCGGTGGAGATGGCTTTTATATGGCTGGCATGTTCTACTCGCTCAAAGAAACGGCGCAACAACTCGGCAAAACCGAAGATCAGGTCAAGCAACTGGTCAAAGAGGGCAAGCTCCGCGAGTTCCGCGACGGCTCCAACCTGCTGTTCAAGATCGACGAGGTGAACAG
Organism: Phycisphaerales bacterium; assembly: GCA_039679525.1. Classification (GTDB taxonomy): domain Bacteria; phylum Planctomycetota; class Phycisphaerae; order Sedimentisphaerales; family Anaerobacaceae; genus PLanc-01. Next base: position 2,609 of record JBDKUU010000969.1, read on the forward strand.
CCTCCTGTCCGACGGCGTCGATAATGCCCTGGAAGAGATCCCGCTGGAGGGCGAGGCTCTGGACGGGCTCCAGCTCGAGGAAGCCCCGGCCGAAGAGGTCTTGGAGGATGCCCCCCTGCTGGACGAGGACCTGTTCAAGCTGGACGAGGAGGCCCCTGCCCTGGAGCCGACCGCCGAGGTCGACTCGACGTCCGAGCTGGGTCTTGCTCCGGAAGAGACCGCGGGCGACGAGTTGGCCTTGAGCGACGAGGCCTCCACAGTTGAAGAGACGCCGGTCGCCGAAGAGGCGGCCGCGGGCGACGACGACCTGCTGTTCCTGGCCGATGAAGAGAAACCCGCCGCGACGGACGCCGCCGGCGACAGTCTGACCGACGACCTCAGCAACCTCAGCAACATGGGCGATGCCACCGGCGGGACGACGACCAGTGAGGAAATCGCCCTGGCCGGCGAGTCGGGCGTGCTGGCTTCGGAGTCGGGGTCCGATATTACAGCGATGGACACTGCCGTCGCGGCCGAAGGCGTCAACGTCCTGGGCGAGTCGAACGCCGATCTGAATGTAACCGAAGATTCGATGGCCGAGACCGCCGTCGGGCCCGCGGGTTCGACAGGCGAGGCGTCGCTGGAGGAGATCGAGGACGACGTGAGTCTGGACTCCTTCGGCAGCGGCTCGGGCCTTTTGGACTTGTCTCTGCAGGCCGACGACACCTCGCTCGGCGGCATTCTCGATGAAATCTATACCTCCGAGGGCGGCGAAGGCGCGGCCGAGGGTGAAGCCTCGGACACCGAGCCGGCCGAGGTGGGCGAAGAGCCCGCTTCTTTCGAAGATATCACGGCCGAAACCGAGCCGGGGGCGGGCGGCGCCGAGGAGGAGGTTTCGGCGCCCGAGCCGGTCGCCGCGATGCCGATGATGGTGGGCGCGGCTTATGTCGAACCTGCCCCGGACACCCAGAGCAATATCCTCGGCATGCTCCTGTTCCTGCCCATGGTCGCCCTGCTGTACACGGCGATCGTCGCCATCGCGGGCCTGCAGGGAGTCACGCCGTCGATCCTCTCCGGCATTCAGGCCTTCATCTGGTACATCCTGGGCAGCGCGATCGTCATTTCGCTAATCGTCGTGGGGGCATCGTTCATGGTGGGTCGCGAACGATCCGAAGCCCCGGCCAGAGCCCGTAAAGAGAAGGTCAAGGCCGAGAAGCCCGCAAAGAAGGCCAAGGCGGAAAAACCCGCCAAGGCCGAGAAGCCTGCGAAAGAGAAGAAGAGCTTCTTCGGAAAGAAGAAGTGAGAAGATAGTAAGCAGTCGAAACTGAAAAAGACAAAAGGAGAAGATTCGAACGTCGAGTTCGACTTCTCCTTTTTTATTCACCAGTTCTCGCTCGCTGTCCGTGGACGGCGAGGCCTCTTCACGAGCACGGCGTTGGCGTCACGGCACGACGACCCGCGTGTAGATCCGGACGTCGTCGATCGAGCCGAACCAGAAGGCTGTCGCCTCGCCGTTGGGACCGCCGCCGATGCGAAGACCCGTCATGCCCCCGGGCATGGCGGTCTGCGTGTCACGAGCCACTTGGACATCGTCCGCGTAGAGAATTCGCGCGGAGCCGTCCCACGTCAGGCCGACCCGATGCCACTGACCGTCTATGACCGAGGTCGTCGAGACAAGATCCTTGCTGCCCCGGCCGGAGAGCTTGAGCTGCGTCGCGAGCGAGCCCGTCGACGCGTCGGCCAGGAGCCAGTTCGCGCCGCCGATCTGCGAGAGGATCGCCTGGCCGGGAGCGCCGCCCTTGACCCATGCGAAGACGCTGAACGGAGTCTCCGAAGGATTCAGGACGAAGGGCGTCGTAATGCAGTCGTCGATGCCGTCGAGCTGGACGGCGCCGCTGAGCCGCCCGGCCATGGGCTGCCAGGTCGGGCCGCCGACGAGGGCCGCGTCATGATCGCCTGCGCTGTCGGAGGCGATGAAACCCTGCGATTCGTCGAGCGTCCAGTGTGCGACGAACGTGAAGTCCCGCGACCAGTCCTCGGAGCTGATGGTCTGCCCCGCGGTCATCACCTTGACGCTGCACGCGGCGAGCTTCGCAAACTGCTGGGCGTCGGCGACCGAGCCGGTGACAGTCCCCCAGTGGTAAGGGACGGCCAGCGTCGGCTGAACGAACTTCGTGGCCTGTGCGGCCTCGGTCGCGTCCATCGTGTAGGTGCCGCCGGCCGGGAGGAAGGCTAGGTCGATGTCCGCGAGAGCCTTCATCTCCGGCGTCAGATCCGTGTCGCCCGCGCAGTAGATCCGGGTCGAACCGATCTCGACGACGAAGCCGAGCCAGTTGTTGGCCTTGGGATGGTTGGCCTTGGTGATGTTGTACGCGGCCACGCCGTCGAGGGCGAGGTCGAGCATCTCGATGCTCTCGCCCGGCGTGAGCACGCGCCCTGTGCCGAGGGCCTTGATCACATCGGCCGGGCCGACGAACTGCGTCTGGGCCGTGCGGACCCTGGCAATGTCGGAAGGCGAGTAGTGATCGCTGTGGCTGTGTGTGATGAGAATCAAGTCGGCGTCCTGGGGACTGGTCGTCAGGCGGTAGGGATCGACGTAGACGACGAGGTCCTTCCACGCGATTCGGACGCTCGCGTGGCCGAGCCACGTGACATAGATCGGCTGGGGCACTTCGTCGCAACCCATATCGGTGCGGCTCCCGAGGATTCTCGCGTGGCCATCGATGTCGGTGGTGAGGACGGTCGGGATGAAGGCCGGATCTCCCGCGTCGACGCAGGGGGAATCGGAGAAGATGTGGTAGTTGCCGCGGACCCAGGTCGCTTGCGGCGTTCCGGGATTGGCCCACTGGCCCGGCTCGACGAATCGCGGCAGCACGTCGATGTTGCCCTCGCCCTCGAATCCGCCCTGCACGTCTGAGTAGGTCACGGCAGCTTGGAATCTCACTTGGACGTCGGAGAGGGTCACCGGCGGGCCGGATCTTGGCTGAGCCGTGACACCGCCGGGGTTGTTGTCCCAAATGATGGAGTTGGCGACCGTGGGCGCGCCGTCGATGCCCCAGCCGCGGTTGCCCACGATCGTGCAATGGTCGACATCGGCAAAGTCGAAATCGGTCGGCCGGCCGGTTATGTATGTCGTCGCCATCTCGATCCCCGCCCCGCCGTTGCCGGCGATGATGCAGTTGACGAGCAGTGGGCGACTATCCCCAGGGGACTCCGAGACGATGCGCACTCCTGCGTCTGCGTTGTCCAGGATGCGGCAGTTGAAGATCGTGGGAGCCGCTTCGCTGCAGAGAATGCCGCGCATTGCGCCGGTAATGACGAAGCCGGCGAGGATTGAGCGGCTGTCTTCGCCTTGAGTGAAGGAAACCGCGTCGGCGTCCCCGTCGATGATCGTTGTGGCGACGGCGCCCGGGTCGTTGGGATCCTGGGACCGCAGGGTGATGGCCTTGCCGGCGAAGTCGACCGTCTCGGCGTATGTGCCTGGCGCTGCGACGAGGACATCGCCGTCCGTGGCCAAGTCGATGGCCTGCTGGATGGAATCGTGGTGCGTGCCTTTGATGAGGTTCTCGACCGAACTGGCTGCGGCCGCCTTGCCGGCGTAACCCGTTGCCAAGAGAACCCAGGCCGCCGCGGCCAGGAGGAGACATGAGCTTCTCGATTCGCCGTTCAGTGACCTCGGACGCCGCGCGCCTGTGACGTGCTTATTGCATCTCGCGATCATCTCCAACACCTCCACTGGCCCAAGATGGGATCAAGATCGAACGTCGTTCCGCCCTGCCGAACACGGCTGCTGTAATTATATCGGACAAAGCCGATCCGGGCAAGTCACAAGACGGCGCCTCGCTGCGAAGGGAGCCGGGCGTGCGACGACGCTTCGTCGCACGCCCGGGGATGATCCAAAATAGGGCGGGCCACTCCTCCTCCTTCGTGCGAAGACGAAGCTGCAATTTAGGATGCTCCGCCCTATCGTTGCGAGGGATGATGACAAAGAGCTGAAGACACACCGGGCATCTCGGCGTTGCGATGCTATGCGATATCGGACGTGACAATCAAGCCGGGACGCGACGCCACAGTAATCTTACACGCGGAGGATCACGCGCCAAGAGAAAAATGGAGCACCGCAGGCCTGCGAACCGCCTCGCCGGCACATATCGCCCATCTT
>JBDKUU010000970.1:0-4829 GCA_039679525.1 Phycisphaerales bacterium
ATGAACGTCACTTGCGCGCCGGTGGTTCTGAGGAAGAAACTCGTCTCCGATTCGGGATAAAGATCCAAAGCGCCTGGTAATGCGATTATTCCCGAAGCTCGCCAGACCAAACGATCCCCACGTCGCCGAATGGTCACCCTCGCCCCATTGAGAAACACGTTGTCCGGCGTCATTTCATATTCGCCGGCGCAGGCATCGAGAAGTCTTGCGTCCAGTTCGATCACTGTGTGCGGCGTCGGTGCTTGAGGAGCCGTTCGCGGCGGCTCCACGCATTGGAAGGGGACGAAACCGACGAAGACGGCCATGGCGATGTCGCCTTGCAGTCGGGACCCGCGGCGGGCGGCAACCCAGCCGATGACGACTCCTGCGATCAGGGCGGGCGTGAGGACCACGGCACAAGCCACGAATACCCACACGGTCATATTGGGGCTCGCCTTCAGCCAGCATGCCGCGATCACGGTCACAAGGACAGCCAGCACGGCGAAGCTCCATCGCGGTATGCGGAGCTTGCCGGCGATCATTGCCAGAAGGAAGACAACGGGCATGGCGATGCCCTGCAACCGCAAGTGCGGCGTGGCATCGAGCCACCTGCCGCAGAGAGTGAGCAGGAAGGCGACAGCAATGAAGACTCCGATGAGCAGTCCGCGGAATCGAGCCAATTGCGGAGACAAATCCGTCAGACAACCGGCCAGCTTGCCCGCTGCCAGCATCGCCAGAACTGCGCCGAGGAGCCGCCATCGCCAGGCAGTGGGCGGCGGCGGCGGTGTCTTGCTGACCGCTGCGCACGCGGCTTCGACGGCTGCATTCACCAGCACGGGATCAAACCCCTCAAGCAGGTGATCGGACCAGGGGGAAATCACCAGACGGACGTCCGCTCGGGTCTTGAGGAGGGTCGGCGAAGAGAGTTCCTCGAACCGGCCTGCCAGAATAAGCAGCGGCGGGGCATGATCGCCCAGAACCGGCATGATGGCGCCCATGGCGATGAAGAGCCCCGGCTTCATCCCCCCTTCCCGCACCGCCTCGCCCCCGGTTACGTAGCCCAGCGAGTGCCCCACGAAAACATCTATCGGCCCGACCTCGCGTGCGACCGCCTCCAGCGTGTGCACGGCCTCCATATAAGCATATGTCCGGCGCGACGCTCCATGCCCCGGCTGGTCCACGTCGTAGCAGATGAACCCAGCGGCGGCGAGCGCCTCTCCGTAGCGAAAGAGGGTCTCTTTCGAGCTGGCGTATCCGTGGGTGAGCAGCGCGACCGGATGCGGTCCAGGACCGCCAGGAATGAACTTCAGCGCAGGCGTCTCTTCGACGAGCGTCACTTTTTGAATGCGAACGCCAGGCTCGATCCGATGGGAGAGCGCCAGGCCGAAGGCGAGACAGAGCAAGGACGCCGCGGCGATCGATCGGTTGTTCCTTTCCCAGGAACTTCGAATCCCGATCATCGCGGCGGCGCAGGTTTTCAGAATCTTTTTCATATGCCCGGCATCTCCCCTGTGACCTTCACCCGATGGCAACACCGATCTCCTGATGCACAAATATACCGCCGGCTCCGTCGGGGATTCAATCGTTGCGTAGAACCACGAGAGCTCTGCCCCAAAAACAATCGGGGCCTGCACGAAGTGGAATCGTGCAGGCCCCGAGGAGATGCGAACCTTCTGCGGGTCGTTCGAACGATCCGCGTGCGGAAGGCTACTTGGCCGTCATCAGCGCCTTGACCTCGTCGGCCGTCAGAGCCGTGTCGTACAGGCGGACGTCGTCGAGCGCGCCGTTGAAGGCGTTGCCGCCGTTCGGGTCGTCGGAACCGAAGTGCATGGCCGCATCCTTCTTCGGACCGAAGGAGAACGCGCCGTTGCCGGTCTCCGCGCCGTTGAGGTAGAACCTTGCGGTCGTCCCGTCGAACGTCACGGCGACGTGGGCCCACGTTCCGATCGGCAGTTTCGCGCTGCCGCTGCCGGGGTACACGTCCCAGCGGGCGAATCCGATGGTGTCGTTGTCATGGTTGACTTCGAGATGCCACATCGTGTCGTCCGCGGTCCAGCCGTCGCGTTTGCCCATCAAGCCCTGCCACTGGTCGCTGGCGCCATCCCACTTGGCCCACAGGGACACGGTGAGCTGGCCGGTCGCGGCCGAGGGGTTGAACGTGCCCAGCTCAACATTCTGGTGGCCGCCGGTTCCGTCGAAGAGCAGGCCCTTGCCGAAACCCGTCAGGCCGTTGATGAACTTGGCGGGCAGATTCGGGTCGCCCCCGAACGCGCCGTCGTGGCCGTTGCCGGTGCTGTCCAGCAGATCGCCTTCGAGCTTGTACCGGGCGACCAGGCCCACCGGCTTGACGCCGACCCGGATGTCGTCGACGAGCAGGGCGCCCGCGGCGGCCGGGACGCCGGCCTTGTTCTTGATGCCGATCGTCAGGCTTGCCACGGAGGCCAGATTCACGCCGGTGAACCCGTTGGTCGCGAACTCCAGCTCGGTCCAGGTCTCGACGAGGGACGCGTCTGTGATGTCCCGCTCGACCGTGGCGGAGGCCCCGGCGCTGTCCGTCACCGTGACGTACAGGATGCCGGCGGTGTTGTAGGATCTGCCGGCGATGAAGAGCCTCAGCGTGTTGAAGCTGTTGACCGTCCAATCCTGCGGCTCGGCCCACGTCCGCGTGGCCTCGGAGAAGGCGGCCGTCGTGTTGTCATACCTCAGAGGCATGACCTGGGCGCCGCCGTGCGCGGCGATGACCGCGTCCTTGGCGAACGGCGCTTCGTCGTTGCCGACGATGGAACCGTTGTTGTCGTCGTTCCAGCCGTCCAGCCAGGTGTCGAAGATCGCCTTGCCTTCGTTGACCACGTCCTGGTAGCTCTCGAAATCATCCACGACCAGGAAGTTGCCGGTCGTGAAGGTCCAGACTGCGCCCTTCCACGGGCTGTCCACGCTCACATCGTTGACGGCGTCGACTCGCCAGTAGTATTGCGTGTTGTACTCCAGGCCGTTCGGATCGTAGCTGGTCCCGTCAACCTGAACGAAACGCACGCTCGAGTCGCCGGCGCCGTTGGCGGAAGCCACCGCGCCGCTGGAAGTGCCCAGGTACAGGTTGTGCGAAGCCGCGAAGGCGCCGCCCATCCACGAGAGCACGGCGTCGACATTGACGTCCTTGGCCCCGTTGGCGGGCTGCGAATTCATCGTGATGCCGCCGCCGGAAAGCCGCATGTTGTCCATGTAGAACCACACCCAGCCGGTGTAGTCCGTGCTGTTGGCGTTCACGACGACTTCGATCGAGAGGTATGTCACCTTGTCCCAGTGGGAGTTGATGTCGGCGATCAACTGGCTGTAGTCCCAGGTGGTCGTGTCCGTCCGGTCGCCGTTGTTCTGCGACCAGCCGGCCTTGTAGCCCAGGTCCACGTACCCGCCGCTGAAGCTGGGCACCGCTTCGGGATTGGTGTTGATGATGAGGTGGGTGCCGTTCCACGGCGGGATCTTGTCCACCGGCCAATCGCGGACCAGGTGCGTGATGTCCACGGTGAGCTTGGTGTTCGTGCGGAAGGCCGCCAGAGCCGCCGCGTTGTTCGGGTCCATGAGGTTCATCGTCAGGACGCTGGCCCAGGCGCCGGTCTTGGTCCAGATGTCGAGGCTGTGCTTGCCCAGCGTCACGCCGTTGGTGTCGCTGTAGCGGACGTCCGCGCCGCCGGCGACGACCCAGCCGTCCAGGCTCTGTTCCCAGTCGCCGATGACGGTGTCGCTGCTCTTGCCCGTGTTGACCGCGGGGCTGACCAACTGCACGTTGTCGATGTAGAATTTGGTCGCCGAGGTCGCGTCCATGTTCGAGATCAGCAGGATTTCGAACCACGCGATGGTGTCGTTGGCGCCGGCGATCTTGTTCGCCACGTCCTCGGGAATCGCCCACGTGATCGTGTGAGGCTGCCCGTCGCGAACGACGTCCTGGGAGCCGAGGTCGTTCCAGCCGAGGTTGTTGTTGGCGCCGTTGTCGTTGTTGTTCTGGGCGTTGATGACCAGGCCCAGTTGCATCCAGGTGGTGGTCATGTCGGCCTCGAACGCCGTGACGTCGGCCGTGATCTTCACGCCTTTCATTCCCATGGTGGCGAGGTACGGCTTGACGCTCACCTTGGTGAGCTGCTGCCATCCGCCGGCCGCCTCGACCAGCATCGCCTGGGCGCCGGCCGTAGCGCCGGTCGTGCTCACAGAGATCTTGCCGGTCGTGTAGGTGTCGGTGTACCAGTTGTCCAGACCGCCCTCGAAGCTGCTGATCACCGTGCTGGCGCTCGGAGCCTCATACACCAGTTGAATGTTGTCGACGTAGAATTTGACCACCGAGGCAGGGTCCAGGTTCGACACCAGGGCGAACTCGAACCACCCGATGTTCGAATCCGCGGCGGCGATCTTGGCCGTCAGCGTGTCGGGGACCAGCCACGTGTACGTGTGAGGCAGCCCGTCGCGAACGATCTCCTGGCCGCCGAGCGGATTCCAGCCGAGGTTGTTGTTGGCGCCGTTGTCGTCGTTGTTCTGGCCGTTGATGATCATCTCGACCTGCATCCACTGGGTGGTCATGTCGGCGGCGAACGCCGTGATGTCCGCCGTGATCTTCACGCCCTTCTTTCCCAGCGTGGCCAGATGGGGCTTCACGTCCAGCTTGGCGTCGATCTTCCAGTCGCCCTGGCCCTCGACGAGGAGGGCCTGCGTGCCGACCGTCGCCCCGGTCGTGCTGAACGAGAGCGTGGCCGCGTCTTTGTACCAGCCGTCGAGGTTGCCTTCGAAGTCGCTGACCCTGACGCTCTCGGCCAGGGTGCTGGACGCGACCATCAAGGTGACGCCCAGAAGAACCGCAAACATTG
>JBDKUU010000971.1:0-4727 GCA_039679525.1 Phycisphaerales bacterium
TGATCGGATGATGTTCTGACATGAGACCCCCGGCTTGGAAGGAGACCGGATCGCTCCGGTGTCCGTCAAAGCCGGGGGCAGGATCAAGGCTTTGCAGTCCAATCCCCTGCCCCCGACCCCTCAGTGCGACCCGAGGGGCAAACAGCCGTTACAGGCCGCCGTTGTCGTCGCCTTCCGGCTCCTCGGCGAGCTTGGCTTCGGCCGCATCCCAATACTTCTGCCAGTTGGCAGTATCGGCGATCAGGTTCGCCAGCTTCTCGTGGCCCTGTTCCTTGATAAGGGCCTTGGCGGCGGCATCGCCGTGCGCCTTCTGCACGTCGATGAACTTGTCACGAAGCTGTTCGGCCGAGAACGCGGGCTTCGCTGCTTCGGCGGCCTTCTTCTCGGCGGCTTCGCGCTTCTTCTTTTCGGCAGCGGTTTCGCCCTTGTCGGCGGCCGCCGGGGCAGCGCCGCCAGCCAGCATCGCCTTGATCTCGGCGATGTCAGCCGCCATCTGTTCCATGATACCCATTGTCTTGCTTCTCCGTGGATGGATCGACCGCGCCCCGAATCGGGCCGCCCCGTGTACTTGGCGGAGGAGCCGGTTTCTGTCAACGTGAATTTTTTGCTTGCCGACAAATCACTTTCCTCGCTACGGTGCATCCGAATCGAGGGGTCTCCTTCCAATGTCATCGTCCGTACAATTTCCGGTGCCCGTTTGGGTACAACCGGAGGATCGGCAGAGGTTTGCTGTTGCTTTGGCGGCCCTCTATCACAATCCTACCGGCTCGATCTCGGAGCTTTCCAAGGCTCTCGGGCTGTCTCACGCAACCCTCAATATGGCGTTGCGGGGTCCCGGCATTTCGGAGCGCAACTGCCTTGCCCTTGAAGCTCTGATGGGCCGCGACCTGTTCCCTCGGGAGTTCTTCCGCCCCGACCTGTTCCCGGCGGAGAAGTAAACCGATGGCGCGGAGGTACATGGAGGAGTTCGGCGTCACCATCGCCGACAACGGTTACGAAGTCATTCCGATCATCCCCGGCGAGAAGCGCCCGGCGGGTGAGAAGTGGCAGAAGTTCGACGGGACCGCCGAAGGCGTTCACGACTACATCGCCGACGGCAAGGGCGGCTACGGCATCGGGATCAAGACGCGCTGGTGCCCGGCAATCGACATCGACATTCTGGACGAGGAAGTCGTCGAGGAAGTCAAGGAGATCGTCCGCGAGATCGTCGGCGAAAGCCCGCTCAAGCGTATCGGCAAGGCCCCCAAGGAACTCTGGGCGTACCGCGTCGAGAGCAAGGAAGCCGCGTTCCCGAAGGTCGATTCCGGTATGTGGATCGACTCGCAAGGTCGCGAGTGCAAGGTCGAGATTCTGGCGGACGGGCAACAGTTCGTGGCCGCCCATATCCACCCTGACACCGGCAAGCCGTACAAGTGGCTGGGCCAGTCGGTCCTGAACACGCCTCGCGCCGATCTCCCGGTCCTGACTCACGAGCAGGCCAACGAGATCAAGCAGCGGGTCCTCCAGTTGTTCCTCGGCCACGGCTGGACCAAGAAAACCAAGAACGCGATCACCCGCCTGACGAACCCGCTGGACGACGACGATCCGTTCAGCGCGTTTCGCCCGAAGGTCCAGATTGGCGACGAGGAGCTTGAGCGCCGCCTGTTCAAGATCGAGGACGCGGCCGATCACGACACTTGGTTCCAAATCGGCATGGCGTTGTACCACCAGTACGACGGCAACGAGTTCGGATTCGATCTCTGGGATCGCTGGTCTCAGACCGCCTCGAATTACGACCGGGCGGCGCTGGAGAAGCGTTGGCCCACGTTCGACAACAACGACCGGGCACATACCCCGATCACCTTCCCGATCATCCTCAAACTGTCCAAGGACGCCGAGGACGCGAGCGCCAAGCAGAAGGTCATCGACTTCGTGGCGGAGCTTAGCGCCTCCGCGAACACGGACGAGCTTGTAGCGGTTTGCGACAAGATCAAGATCATCGAACTGCCGAACCACGTCCGCGAGCTTCTGACTGGCAAGGTCAAGTCGAAGTGGAAGGACCTCACGGGCGACAATCCCCGGATCGGCTTCGTGCGCGAGCTTATCCGCTACGAGAGCAAGGAAATCATTTCCGCGCCGCCGTGGGTCAAGCCGTGGGTCTACTGCTCCCAGACCGACGAGATGTTCAATCTGGTAAACCGGACCCAGCTTACCCGCGTGGCGTTCAACGTCGCTAACGCCCGGTACATGCTGACGCCGACCGAGCGGCTGGAGGGTAAGGCGACCCCGGAAATCCAGCCGGTCGATGCTGCGGTCAACCTCTACCAGATTCCGACCGTCTACAACCGGATGTTCATGCCGGGCCAGCCGACGCTCTACTCGATCAACGGCGTGGACTACGCGAACAGCTATACCGAGGACGGCATCCCCGAGTTGCCCGGCGAACTCTCGCCGGTCGAGGAGGAAGCGATCCAGATTTTCCTCGGGCATCTGGAGCATATCATCGCCAACGAGAACGACCGCACCGTCTTTCTCGACTTCATGACGTTCATCGTCCAGAACCCCGGCCAGCGCGTCAACTGGGCGATCCTGTTGCAGGGTGCCGAGGGCGACGGCAAATCGTTCTTTATCGCGGTCCTCAAGGCCGTGATGGGCGACAACAACGTCAACATGATCGCAGGCAACGCGCTGGAGGAAAAGTACAACCCGTGGGCTGAGAACGCTCTGGTTTGCTTTATCGAGGACGTGCGGCTGCACGGGAACAATCGCTTCGACGCGATCAACACCCTCAAGCCGATGATTACGAACCCGAAGGTCTCTATCCGCCGGATGCAGACCAACCTCTACGAAGTCGTCAACACGATGAACTACATCATGACGGCGAACGTGAAGGACGCGATGCCGGTCGGCGACGAGGATAGCCGTATCTTCCCGATCTTCACGCGATTCCAGCGGGCGGCTGACCTTGATCGGTTCAAGCTGGCGAACCCGCTCTACTACGACCGGCTGTTCGCGATCCTCCAGTTTGCCGGGGCGCTCCGCCAGTTTTTCTTGCTCCGCAAGGTCTCGCCGACCTTCAACCCGCGCGCCCGTGCGCCCAAGTCCAGCTACCGCCGCGAGATGGTCCTGCTCAACATGAGCGAGGAAGTCATTGCCCTGACGGACACGCTGGAGGAGAGCGACCTGCCGGACTACAGCGAGCTTCTACTGGATAGCTCCAAGCTCCCGGATCAGTTCATGGGTTCGGACGCTCTCCCGCCGCGCGGGAAGGCCATGAACCGGCTGCTCAGCCAGTACGGGTTCACCCTGCTCGGCCGGTTCAAGATCAACGGCGAGAAGCGCCAATACTGGACCATGAAGCCGTGGGTCTGGCCCAGCGACGAGATCGACTGCGGCGATGCTATCCGCGACTACCTCGATCCTGACGGACTTTGACGATGGCTGAGAAGGTTAAGCAGACCCAGAACTTCCACAACGAGCGCGGCCGCAGGATCGCCCGGTGGCTGGCCCTAATCGAGCAGGATCGCAACTACGCCCGAATCCTGTTCAACCTGCCTCTGCACGAGCCGATCAAAACGGAGGTTCGTCAGATGGCCCGGCGGTTCGGGTATAAGGTCTGAGCCAGTCAGGCACCGGGTAGAAGGGGAACCCGTCGTCGTAGGGCACCGGCTCCTCCGGTTCAGGCTCCAGACCGACCTCGACCCTGATCCAGTATAGCTCGCGGTTGGCAGGGCCGGTCACGGCCTGTAGGTGGTGGACGCAGAGGGTGTTCCCGCACTCGTGATCGACCTCCAATCCGTCGATCTCCAGCCCGTGAATGAATCGGGCAGCCCAGCGGTGAGCAGTCCACCGCCTCCCCAGATACCAGAAGCTACCGTACCACGAGGTCTTGCCCCGGCCACGGGTCTTGCCCCCTATCCATTCGACGCAGCCGGTCGCCGGGTTGTGGCGACACTTCTCTACGAATCGGGCTATCGCCGCCCGTGAGGCCACGAATCGGCCGTTCGGGCCTCTAGCTCCCGGACGATCTCCGGGATCGCCTCCAGCGCCCGCAGGAGCAGCTTCCGGGGCATCCTCTTGAAGTGGGCTTCCGGCTCCGGGACGCCCAGCTTCGCCGCCAACAGGAAATACGCGGTCCAGCGAGGAGCCAGACCGCGTTTCCATATCGGATCGAACAGATCGTGCGCCATCTCCTTGAGACGCGGCGTCGGTATCTGCGGAGGTAGACCTGAGGTCCAATCGTCGTCCCCGTCAGGCGTATTCACCACACCCTCTCCCGACCCGGCCCTTGTCCTCGGCGGTGAAATCCCACCACGGGACCCAGCCCTTCGGACAGTGGAAGCCCCAGTCGCGTTGCCACGGCCCAAGAAGGAACAGGGTTGTCACCGGGCCGCCGCCTTCGGGCAAGATCAGCCGGTGAGCGTCCGTGGCTTTGCGGTGAATGATCGCGCCGGGTCGGCGACGGAACCGAGCGGTCAGACCGCCCTCGTACAGGCACTCCTCCTCGTACTCGCCGTCGAGAACGTAGCTGGTGTTATCCCACGGGTGGTCGTGGTGGGTATCCTTGTCGCTACGCAGGACGCGGTGGATGTAGCAGCCGCCAGCCGGGTTGCGCGGGACAACGAACCAGCGTTCCATGTACGGCTGGTCGTCGCCATCGCTGATCGTGAAATCGGGCGGACGAGACTCGATGATCCCGTTGGCCCACGCGAGCATTTCCTCGACGGTTCCGAGCGTGTTGTTCATCA
>JBDKUU010000972.1:0-1857 GCA_039679525.1 Phycisphaerales bacterium
CCGCCCGGCGTGCCAACGATGCGGATCGCGTCGCCGACCGTCGGGCTGAAACGGAAACCAATTGCCTGATACATCTGGAGAGGGTCCAGGTCCGTGAGCTGTTGCAGGTCCGCCGGCTCGCTGTACACTCCGTCGCGTCGGATCTGAACGGTCAGGTCTTCGAAGTAGCCGCCCAGCGGCTCGTCCTCTCGATAGTACGTGTTGAGCTTGCTCCACACGATGTCGCCTTCGTGGAAGGTCAGCCCCTCGAACCGCACGAGCTTCGAGAAACTCACCTCGTACCAATCCTCCTGAGACGGCTCGTTGGCGTCGGCGACGTACGTGGAATAAGGTCGACGGCCGTTGTAGGAATTGTTCGTGACGCCGTCGATGATGGAATTCAGATTGTTGCGGTCGCGATTCGAATCGTGCCTTGCCACGGACGCGTCGGGCGTCACCATGATCCCGGCTGCGAGGGCCTTGGCGACCAGGCCGGCGGGCCCGTTGGGATCGGGCCGCTCGGGCTCCGTGACGACCGCATTGGGCTCGGGAATCGCAAAGACCAGGTCGAACGCGTCGATCGTGAACGAGCCGCCATTCCGCTGGATGTTCTCACTGGCCAGCAGAAGCATCCGCAACGCCAGGCCTTTGATCGAATCGGACTGAGGCAGCACCGCCTCAGGATCCGGCAGTCCCGGACGCGACACATTCAAATAGGCGTCGCCGCAGACGGACGGGTCCGTCAAATCGCCCGGCAGGCCGGAGAAGCCATGGACGATGCCGAGCAGTCCGCCGGCGGTGGCGGGATTGCAGTCGCAGTCCCAGCCGGCCAGCACGGCGATCTGCACCGTCTGCTTGAAATCGCCTTGGCCGTAGAGCAGAGCCAAGGTCGTCGCGCCGGTGTTGACCGTGGATTCGACCCAGTTGTAGTAACGGCCGAAGCTCTCGGCGCCCTGGTATTTGTCATAGAGCTTTCGCCGGGTGGCCCGCCAGTCGAGCGAGCCGTCGTTGGCGTCTTCGAGATACCAGTCCCGCACGTCTCTCACGACGGCGGCGGTGCGGCTGCTCGTCGGGATGGCCTCCAGGCCTCGCGCAACCAGCTCGACGACGTTCGGCTCGAAGAACGCCTGCGAGTACATCGCGGCGTAGAACTGGGCTGCGTGAACGGGGAAGCCTTCGTTGGTGACCCGGCCGAACCATCCGGCCAGATCGATCGCGGCTTGAGGCATTCCGGGCGAGATCGCGCCGAGGAACTCGGTGCAGATCTGCGAGTCGATGGAATACCAGTGTTGGTTATAGGTCCGGCTGCCAGTCTCGGGAGGTTTGAGGCCGTCCACCATCAGACGCCACGCCTGCTTGTTGGCGACGTAGATCCCATCGGCAGTCATGTGCGTGAGCCAGTCGCTCGAGATCTGGGTGGAGTTGCAGTCGAAGCCGCAGGTGAACAGGGTGTGCAGAGCCAGATATTCCACGTCCGTGTCGTCGTCGGCGTCCCAGACCAGTTTGATCTGCCACGGAACCGACTGGGCGGGATTGGGCGAAGAGCTGCTATAGAGCCCTTCGCTCGCCCGGCCCGCGGCGTTGCCGACGAGTTGGCCGAGCCACATCCCCCGTATCCTGTCGAACAGCTCGGAGGCGGTGATCGCGCGATCAGCCCGCGCGGAAGAGCCCCCAAGGCCGGCAATCAGGAGTACGGTCAACGAAAGCAAATGCCTGCTACCCAAGCGAACCCCCAAGATCACCCTTCCCAACTCTCAGTATTTTACCTGTTTTGAACGGGAAATCCAAGCGATTTCTGCCTGGGTTTCGGCTGGGTTTCATCAGATGGATGGCTTAAGTGACTAGAATTCGGTCCTATAATGACGTTGCGTCCGATAC
>JBDKUU010000973.1:0-6424 GCA_039679525.1 Phycisphaerales bacterium
TGGAAGTTGAACTCTCGCGGATTATCATCAATGAAACTTCCGACCAGCAGATCATCGTGCTGAAGGAACGCCACGGCACGCGAGGCTTCCCCATTGTCATCGGGATCGTCGAGATCTTCGCCATCGATCGACGGCTCAAGGGGATCAAACCGCCCCGCCCGATGACCCACGACCTCCTGGCCAGCATCATCGACAGCCTGGGCGCCAAGGTCGAGCGGATCGTGATCAACGACCTCCGCAACCACACGTTCTACGCGAAGATCCACCTGAGCATCGACGGGCGCACGGTCCAGGTCGATTCCCGGCCGTCAGACGCCATCGCGCTATGCGCCGCCCTGCAAGCCCCTATTTTTGTGGCTGAGCACGTTTTCGATCTGACGAATCAGTGATGAAGGTCGCCACGATCAGCAGGCCGACCGCGATGCAGAGCCAGGCGTCGGCCACGTTGAACGTGTGCCAGTGCCGGCCGGGCCAGTAGACCACGTCGATGAAGTCTCGCACCCGACCCTCGTTGAAGACGCGGTCCCAGAGATTGCCGCTGACCCCGGCGGCAAAAAGCCCCAACGCCACCTGCATGACGCGTTGTCTGGCGGTCCCGGAGAAGAACACGCCCAGAATGATGAGCATCGCCAGTGCCGCCACCGCGATCAGAAACGGCCGCCTCCCGTCCGCGATCCCGAAGGCGGCGCCGTCGTTCAGCGCCAATTGGAACGATAGAAAGCCGTCGATGATCGACGCTCTCTGGCCGTACTCCGGTTTGCCCAACAGCCAGGCGAATACCGCGTGCTTCGTCCACAGATCCGCCGCCAGGCCCAGGAGCAGCGTGGGCCAGAAGATCAAATGCGCCGTCGCGTCCGGCAGCTCGATTCGCTGGCGAAAACTCACTGGGCAGCTCGTTGCGATGGGTTCGACTCTCTCTCGGTTGCCTGTATCCATGATGTCAATAGCTCAATCCCTGCAAAGCACTCTCTTGCCTGGCGTTCTCACGAATCAACTTCTCCAGCGCCTCGCGTTTGGGCTGGGCCGGGTTGATGACCAGAGACCGTCGCCAATGCCGCACGCCCTGCTCCCGCCAGCGGTCGTCCCCGGTCTGATCCGCCTTGAGCGTGCAGGCGACTCCCAAGCCGCGATACGCCTCCCAGTCGGTCCCGTCCAAGTCAATCGATTGCTGATACGCCTGCATCGCCTGGTCCAGATCCCCCAGTTTGATGAAGCAGTAGCCCAGATGACGAAAGGCGGCGCCGTCCTTGGGCCGCATCTGCGTCGCCGAGAGCAAGGCCTCCCGGCCCCGCTCGTATTTTTCGGCTTTCACACAGGCTACGCCCAGCGAGACCAGAACGTTCGGATCGGGCGACTCGGGCGTCCACATTCTCTCGTAGACGCCGACCGCTCGGACATAGTCCTTCTGACCTTCGTAGGCCTGGGCCAGCACGGGCAGCAGCTCCCGAGAACGGTTCTCTCCGGCCTGTTCGCAGTAGGCGAGAGCTTTGGCGTACTGGCCGGCCTTCACGGAGCAATTCGCAGCCCCCGTCAAGGCATCGAAGCTGTTGGGGTCCAGTTCCACGGCCCGCCCGTAGGCTTCTGCAGCCTGCGGATGCCTTTTCAAGTCCTCGTACGTTCGCGCCAAGTCCAACTGGTATTCGAACGACCAGGCATCCAGCTTGACCGCCTGCTTGAACGCGGCCAGGGCCTTTTCCTGATCCCCCAGCTTGCGATAGCTCTTGCCCAGCTCGGGATATGCCTGGACGAACTTCGGGTCGGCCTCGATCACCTCGTTGAGCTTGTCGACCGCGAGTCGATCCTGGCCCAGTTCCCGCAGCGCCACGGCGTCCAGATAGAGGTTCACCACGGGCTGCCGGGGAGCGCAGCCCTGACACAGGCAAAGCCCCATGAGCACAGCGGCAAACCCCGCCGAACCAACCTTGTCCTTGACTCCGCGCACCAACAGGCTTCCTTTCCAGACGCCCGTACGCCGCCCATTCACGACACCGCATCTTGCCGGAGGAGGGATTATACCAAAATGCCTATCTCCGTCAAAGCCATTGACGGGCCGACAGGGAATCCGGGCGTGCATGACTGTAGTTGCGCCGACGTCACGGGTCGGCTGCGTTCGCGGCGTGCGTCTATCGCTTGTTGGGGTACCAGCGGAGAGTGGGAGCAGGCCTCTTTGTTCCACACATCTCTTTCCTCTTCCTCGCCTCGGTTTGCCCGCTCCTCGGATGTCGGCCTGCGTGCCAGAGGCTGCGTTTACCGTTTTGGAGGCTTCCAGCAGAAGCCCGCAACCATACGGCTCGCATGCCATCCCGCAGGTCCACAGCTTTGGCATCGCCCGCGAACGTCCGCCCCGGTTTCCGGCCGGACCTGCGGACGGGTCCTCTTGGCGGCGAAGCCTTCCTGCTGGAAGCCCGAAAAGCGATAAACGCACCTCTCGAATCCGTCGAGACATCCGCTGACCGGTGAAACCGCAAAAATGGCCATGGCCCCATCGTCCTGGACCCGTCATCCAAAGATTTGACAGCAGCCCCCCGCCGCCGATATGATATCGGGCCCGCAGACTATCCGGCGGGCTGTTTCTGCGCTTCGAACCGGCCCCCCAGACGCGACGCGTCGCAGCGGGACCCTTGGACTTGTTTGAAAGGCATGCGTTAGATGGCAAAAGAGAAGATCGCCCTGAAGAAAAGGCCGTGCGTTCTCATCATCCGCGACGGCTGGGGATACAATCCGGACCCCAACGAGGACCCGTACAACTCGATCAAGCGGGCCCAGGTCCCGACGGACAACATGCTCATGGCGGAATACCCCCACTGCCTGGTGCACACATACGGCGAGTGGGTCGGACTGCCCGACGGCACCATGGGCAACAGCGAAGTCGGCCACCAGAACATGGGGGCCGGCCGGGTCGTGCCCCAGGAGTCGGTGCGTCTGACCTTCGCCATCCGCGACGGCTCGTTCTTCAAGAACGAGGAATTCCTCAAGATGGTCGATTTCGTCAAGACCCACAAAGGCAAGGTGCACTTCATGGGCTTGGCCAGCGACATCGGCGTGCATTCGCTGCTCAGCCATCTCTACGGCCTGTTGGAGTTGGCCAAGCGCAACGACCTCAAGGACGTCTTCATCCACGCTTTCACAGACGGCCGCGATTCGCCGCCCAACAGCGGCCTGGGTTATATCACCGCCATCGAGAAGAAGGCCGCCGAGATCGGCGTCGGCAAGATCGCGACGATCTCCGGCCGGTTCTACGCGATGGACCGCGACAGCCGCTGGGACCGCGTGCAGAAGGCTTTCGAATGCCTGCGGTTCGGCAAGGGCCAGAAGGCACGCAGCGCGACCGAGGCCGTCAAGAGCAGCTATGAAAAAGGCGTGACGGACGAGTTCATCGAGCCCACCGCCATCGTCAAAGAGGACGGCGAGCCGATCGCGACCATCTCCGACGGCGACGGCGTCGTGTTCTTCAACTTCCGCGGCGACCGGCCCCGCGAGATCACCCGCGCGTTCGTCGACCCGGATTTCAAGGAGTTCACGAGAGCGACCAAGCCGGACGTGTACTTCGTCTGCATGACCGAATACGACGCCTCGATCCCGGCGCCGGTGGCGTTCCCGAAGCCGACCAAGATGAAGAACACCCTCGGCGCATACTGGGGCTCCCTGGGCCTCAAGCAGTTCCGCTGCGCCGAGACCGAGAAGTACGCCCACGTGACGTTCTTCTTCAACGACTACAATGAAAAGCCCTTCAAGGGCGAGGACCGGCAGATCGTGCCGTCGCCGAAGGTCCGGACATACGACCTCAAGCCCGAGATGAGCGCATACGAGGTCGCCAACGTCGTGCTCGAGCGGCTCGATTCCGACAAGTACGACGCGATGGTGATCAACTTCGCCAATCCCGACATGGTCGGCCACACGGGCGATCTGAACGCCGCGATCAAGGCCGCCGAGACGGTCGATGAGTGCGTCGGCAAGATCCTCGCCAAGGTCAAGAGCATGGGCGGAGCGGCCATCGTCACCGCTGACCATGGCAACTTCGAGAAGATGATCGACGGCTCGCCTGACAACCCGCACACCGCGCACACCGTGGGCGATGTGCCGCTGATCATCTTCGACGACCGGTTCAAGGGCGTCCAGCTCCGCGAGGGCGGCACGCTGGCGGACATCGCTCCGACGATGCTGGAGGTCATGGGATTGCCCCAGCCCAAGGAGATGACCGGCAAGAGCCTGCTGAAGCCGTAAAAGAGTCGTTTGCAGAATATCGCGTAGGGTGGGCTCTTAGCCCACGCGTCATTCTCGTATCGAGACACTCGGAACGCGTGGGCTAAGAGCCCACCCTACAGCGTCTGTGGCGGGCGCGCCGCGCACGACGGAAGGACGCACCAACGGATCGCCGGGGCTGTATCACGCTTATGAGTCGAATCATCGTCCTCGATCGCAATATGGTGAACCTGATCGCCGCCGGCGAGGTGATCGAGCGTCCGGCCAGCGTCGTCAAGGAACTGGTGGAGAACAGCATCGACGCGGGCGCCACCGCCATTACAGTGACGATCGAAGACGGCGGCCGCAAGCTCATCTCCGTCAGCGACAACGGCAACGGCATGGACGCGGACGACCTGGCGACCGCGTTCGAGCCCCACGCCACGAGCAAAGTCAAAGAGGCTGACGACCTGAATCGGATCGCGACGCTCGGCTTCCGCGGCGAGGCGCTGGCCAGCATCGCATCGGTGGCGCAGGTGCGCGCTGTCAGTCGCACGCCGGCCAGCGACCAGGCCCATTGCCTCGAAATCGACTGCGGCGTCGAGAGCCCCGTGACCCCGTGCAGCGGCGACGTAGGCACGACGATCCAGGTCCGCGACCTGTTCTACAAGACGCCCGCCCGCCGCAAGTTTCTGCGGACCGCCAACACCGAACTGGGCCACATCACCGAGCAGTTCGCACGGATCGCCCTGCCCCAGGGTCATCTTGACCTGGCCCTGATCCACAACGGCCGCGAGCTGTACCGGCTCTCGAAAACGGAGAGCCTCAAGCAGCGGGTCGGCCAGCTCTTCCCCATGCTCGTCTCCGGCACGGGCGACGACCTGATCGAGACCGAAACCCACGAGAAAGGCATCCGCATCCGCGCCCTGCTCGGCCTCCCCGGCCTGTCGCGGACGAGCAACCAGTTCCAGTACGCGTTCGTCAACGGCCGCTTCATCCGCGACAAGTTCATCTCGCACGCGATCAAAGAAGCCTACCGCGGCATGCTCGACGCCAACCGGTTCCCCGTGGTGTTCCTCTTCATCGAGATGCCGTTCAACGAGTACGACGTGAACGTGCACCCGACGAAGATCGAGGTGCGGTTCTACAATTCGAACCTCATCCATTCGCAGGTCCTCGGCGTCCTGCGGGAGCGGCTCCTGGGCACGAATCTGAACATCACGGCCCAGTTGCCGGTGAGGGAGTCGCCGCCGGGGGATGAAGAGAACGTGAGCCGGGAATTGCGGAGACAGCAGATCGCCGACGCCATGGCCGAGTTCTTCAAGAAACAGCGGCCGGTCCACCAACAGCAGCAGTTCGACCTGCGAGCCGAGAGCGTTCCCGACCGCCGCGAGCCCGAGTACAGAAGAACGACGATCGATCGGGCCGACCCGACTCCGCCGTCGAGTCCGTTCCAGGCTCTGCCGCCGGACAGCAAGTACCTGCAGATTCACGACAGTTACATCATCGAGCAGACGGACGAAGGCTTCGTCATCATCGACCAGCACGCGTTGCACGAGCGGATGCTCTACGAGCTCATGCGGCGACGGCTGGAGCGGGAGAGCCTCGAATCGCAGAGGCTCCTGCTGCCCGAGAGCTTCGAGGTCACGGAGGCCCAGGCCGGGGCGATCGAGAGCCACGCCGATACGCTGACGCAGTTAGGGATCGAGTTGACGCCGTTCGGGCCGCGGACGTACGCGATCCAGACCTTCCCGACCATGCTGTCCAACGTCTCGCCGCTGGAGTTTGTCCACGATCTGCTCGACCTGCTCGTTGAGCGTGGCGGCGCGACGGCCAAGCGGGACCTCTTCGAAGATATTCTGGACATGGCCGCATGCAAAGCGGCGATCAAGGCGGGACAGAAACTCACCGACAGCGAGATCCGCCAGTTGCTCGCGGACCGTGAGCGATTCGAATCGACGAGCCGGTGCCCCCACGGCCGGCCGACAACGATCCGCTTCTCCATCAGCGAACTGGAGAAGCAATTCAAGAGAACCTGATGGGCAAATGGTGGCTTCTATCGGCGGCGACGGTGCTGTGGATGGCCTCGGGTTACGCCCTCGTGCGATCCCAGACCAACGCGGGAAAAAGGGGACATTCTACTTTTTCACGCGAGAGCGGCCCCGCCGTGCAGGAGGCCGAAGGAAAAGTAGAATGTCCCCTTTCTCCTGAGCGGATCGTGTCGATGGCGCCGAACCTCACG
>JBDKUU010000974.1:0-4935 GCA_039679525.1 Phycisphaerales bacterium
AGCGTCTCCTCTTCGAGAAGAAAAGCGTCGTGGCCGTAGTTCGATGCGATATTGCAGAAGCTGACGTCCTTGCCGTTGGCGACGAGAGCGTCGACCATGGCCTCGGCCTGGGCCGGCGTAAAGAGCCAGTCGCTGCTGAAACTCACCACGAGGAACCGAGCCCTCGCGCCGGCGAACGCCTCTTTCAATGAGCCATAGTCCCTCGGCAGATCGAAGTAGTCCGCCGCCTTCGTGATGTACAGGTAGCTGTTGGCGTCGAAGCGGTCGACGAAACTCCGGCCCTGGTGGTCGAGATAGGTCTCGACGGCGAACTCCGACTTGAAGTCGTAGCAGTACTCGCTGGCCCCGCGAAGCTCGCGGCCGAACTTCTGCCGCATGCCTTCCTCGGAGAGGTACGTGATGTGCCCGATCATGCGGGCGATGGCCAGTCCCTGGCCGGGGACTTCGCCCTGATGGTACTGGCCGTCGGCGAAGTTCGAGTCGGCCAGGATGGCGTGCCTACCCACGGCGTCGAACGCGATCGACTGGGCCCCCTGGTGCGTGGTCGTCGCGATGGGGATTGCGGCGTCCATCATGTCGGGGTAGGCGATCGACCATTGGATCGTCTGCATGCCGCCCAGCGACCCGCCGATCACGGCCAGCAGATGCCTGACGCCCAGAGCGTCGACCAGCAGCTTCTGGACTTTGACCATGTCTGCGATGGTGATGATGGGGAAGTCCAGGCCGTAGGGCTTGCCGGTCCGCGGATCGATCGACGAAGGTCCCGTGGTCCCGGCGCAGCCGCCGAGGAAGTTCGAGCAGATCACGAAGTACTGGTTCGTGTCGATGCCCTTGCCGGGGCCCACCATCCCCTCCCACCATCCGGGCTTTTTGTCGTTCGGGCTGTTGTAGCCGGCCACGTGGGCGTTGCCGCTGAGTGCGTGACAAATGAGGATGGCGTTGTCCCCCGCCTCGTCGAGCCGGCCGTAGGTCTCATAGGCGACGTCGATGGGCGCGAGCGTCTTGCCGGACTCCAGCTCCAGCGGCTTGTCCTCGGGGACCAGCCGAATGAACCGCGTTTCCACTATCCCAACTGAATCTGCACTGCTGCCGTCGTTTGTCATATCCTGCCAAAGTATAGCGTTATACTATGCCTTGTAAAGGCGCTTGAAAGCCCTAAAATATCCAGGGAATTGAGCCTTCCCTTGCAGTTTGCGCGCATCCATGCCATTCCTGGAAGCATGACCCGTACGGAAGCATACGAACGATCTGAGCAAGAGTTGGAGATTCTGCGGCTCGGTGAGAGCCCCCGCGCATTGTTGATGTGAGATTGGGGACTTGAGGAGAACGATCCGCGGGACAGCATGCTTACGCGAGCGCAAGCATGACGCCGGGCCCTTATTGACCCCATTGACGTTGCTGACCCCATTGACAATGAGGTCAATCCGGTCAATGGGGCCAGGGAACGCTCTTCTATGCCACGGCCGTCTGGCGTTGCTTGCGGCCAGCGCCCTGCATCTCGGCGGTGACGAACAGCTCGTACACGGCCTGGGGCGACGTGGCCTTCTCGACCGACTCGCGGAATTCCTGATCGAGCATGATCCGGCTGATCGCCGCGAGGGCCTGGATGTGCGAGCCCATCTGCTTGGTCGGGGAGACCAGCATGACCACGATGGACACGGGCTTGCCGTCCACGCTCTCGAAATCGATCGGGGCCTGCGGAACGCCCACGGCCATGACCAGATCATGCGCCGACGGGGATCGGCCGTGAGGGATGGCGATGCCGAAGCCGACGCCGGTGCTGCGAATCTGCTCGCGATCGGCGATCTGTTCGAGCGTCTTGTCGGGATCGGTGATGAACCCGTTCTCGTGCAGCGAATGGACCAACTCGCTGAGGATGCTCTCTTTATCCGTGCCCTGCAACGGGACCTTGATGCACGACGGCGACAGCGCTCTCGACAGAATCATGGCCACCTTCCCCCAAAGAACCCAACTTCCACGTCACACACAACCTCTCTGCAACCAAAGTATAAGAAACCTCGCGAGAGAAGCCAAAAAGCACGACGCAGATCCATGGATTCCCGCCCCCATCGAGTCGAGGGCCTGGACCCCTACAGGCGCCACAGAGCACACCGACGACGCGATCCCTACGGCTCGCACACGACGCGTTCCCACCGCAGTCGAGGGTAGTCCCTGCCCTCGCAGATCGTCCAGGTGGTTTCGAAGTCGAAGCCGGGGAAGCTTGTTTGTTGTCTCATCTGGGCATCCGTGAGGGACACGCCGAAGCCATTGTCCGGCCCGCCGCCGTCGGTGTCGATCAGGAAATACGAATCGAGGATTTCGCCGGGGATGCTCGATAGATTCTTGTAGAAGGCCACGCCACTCCACGACGGCTCCTGATTGACTCCCACCAGGCCGCCCGGATGGTCGTGCGGAATACTGTCCGGCAAATTCGGATCAGACTGAGGGAATGAGACCCGTGCGGCCGCGTAGCAGCGGCTGATCCTGCCGATATTCCACGTGGTCAGCCCGGCGACGTACGGCCCGCCAGACGACACGCTACCGGCGCAGTAGCAGTCGCTGATGTCGCCGTCATTCCATGTCGTCAAGAGGCCGAGGTTCGCTCCATCCACAACACCATCGGTCCGGCACGCCACGATTGTCCCCCTGTTCATCGCCGCCAAGGACCCCACAAAGTCGCGGCCCGTGATGTTCGCGTCGTGAATGCCGAGGTTGGCGACACAGGCGTACGTACCGAGACCACCGAAGAGGCCAAGATGGTTGCCACCTCGAATGGTCAGACCCGCAATGGTCCGGCCTGCACCATCGAACGCGCCGTCGAAGTAACGAACGATCGGCTTGTTCCGAACGGCGGAACCAAGATCGATGTCGGCCTCAAGTCTGTACGAAGCGGTGAGATCGTTCTGATTGACCGCGTCCAGGTCCTGTGCCGTGGCGATTCGGAATGGGTCTTCGGGAGTGCCGGCGCCATTCAGCTTACGCGGTTGAAACTCCTTGGAGTGAGCCGTCAGCAAGGGATATCCTCCCGCCGCCGGGATAAGCCACAGATCCGCGGCGCCGTTGGCTTGCTCATCCGCTAAATCCCAACCCGCCGAAAGATACGTAGCGGGGTCCTGCATCTGGATGGTGGTCAATCCCGTGCCGCCGCTGCTGGCGGTCTGTCCGCTCGTTTCGATATTCCAGAACGACCTCTGGACGCTGGACGAACCTCCCCCAGCCAAGCCGCCTATGTCCTTGCTGGACTTGCCGCCGGAGACCCGACCTGTCGAGTAACTGTCCGAGATGAAACCGCCCCAGCCTGCCAGCCCTCCCACGAAACTGCTGCGGTCTCCGCCCGAAACGTCGCCGGTCGCAAAGCAGTCATTGATGGTGCCGCCATTGACCCCGACCAGACCACCCAATCCCCTTGGCGCGTCCCAGGCCAATACGTTGCCCGTGGCGAAAGAGCCGGCGATGACTCCGCCGGAGTTGTATCCGACCAGTCCGCCAAGGACTGCTCTTAAGGTGGAGACGTCGCCGCTCGCCCGGCAGTTGATGATCTGGCCGTAGTTGTTTCGTCCCACGAGCCCGCCTCCGCAGTCGATGTCGTATCCACCCATGAGGACCTCACAGGCAGCGTGACTATTCAGAATGACTCCGTAGCTGTTGCAACCTACCAGGCCTCCGACGTCGTGGTCTCCGGTGACGTCCCCTTTCGCCCAACAGTCGGTGATCTCGCCCCGATTGAAGCCCGCCAAGATGCCGACGGACTGACTGCCCGGGATTGTCCCGGAAGCGCCGCACCGAATGATTCGCCCCTCGTTCCAGGCGGCCAGAACACCTACACAAAATCCGTTCCGCCGCTGGAAGTTGGCGTTCTCGACTTTCAGGTCGGACACCACCGCCCCTCTGGCGACATTCCCAAACAAAGCGGTGAACTCCAAGATGGGCCAGTCGGTGTTCCGCTGAAAGGCCAGATTCCTAATGCTGTGACCACGACCGTCGAAGACGCCGGAAAAGGGGGCTCCTCCCCACACGTACGTTCCCTGCCTGGGGGCGATCACCGCCTCGTTGAAGAGCCGGCCGCCGGGCAGGTTGGGGTCCAGGTCGATGTCGCTGACGAGGACGAAATGCTTGTCGAGCAGGTTCGGGTCCGGGCCGATGGAGACAAGCTGCTCGGCCGTGGCGATCTGGTAGGGGTCGTTCGGCTCGCCCGTACCCCCGGCGAAATCGTAGGCGGATGCCACGCCGATGAACAGCCACGATCCAACGATACACGCTATCTGCTTCTTGAACGGAATGACGAACGCGGCCATTGTGTTCACGCTCCTTTCGCTTGAGGCGCACAGGGGTTCACGGTCTATTGCAGTCGATCGCTTCCCACCGCAGCCGGGGGTAGTCCCTGCCCTCGCAGATCGTCCAGGTGGTTTCGAAGTCGAAGCCGGGGAAGCTTGTTTGCTGTCTCATCTGGGCATCCGTGAGGGACACGCCGAAACCATTGTCCGGCCCGCCTCGGTCGGTGTCGATCAGGAAGTAGGAATCATGGATTTCGCCCGGCGGGCCAAGGCGGTAACTGTTGCTGACGTTGCCCACCAGGCCGCCTGTGACATATCCTTGCACGGGCTCGATGCTTGTGACGCGGGCCGCGGCGTAGCACCGGCTGACCGAACCGTAGTTCGATCCGGTCAGTCCCCCCACGCTACTTGAGGCGACGGCGTTCACCTCGCCCACGACGTAGCAGTCGCTGATGTCACCGGCATTCGAGCCAATCAGCCCGCCGGCATCGTAGACTGCGCTGACGATGCCGTCGGCGCGACAGCCTGCGACATGGCCCATATTCCTGCCGGCCAGCATACCCAAAAGGTACTCTCCGTCAACGCTTGCGTCGCGAACAGCCAAGTCCGCCACAGATGCCTTCCGATCGAGAACGCGGAACAAGCCCAGCCACATGCCGCC
>JBDKUU010000975.1:0-6811 GCA_039679525.1 Phycisphaerales bacterium
CAACGGCGGCCTGTAACGGCTGTTTGCCCCTCGGGTCGCACTGAGGGGTCGGGGACAGGGGATTGGACTGCAAAGCCTTGATCCTGTCCCCGGCTTTGTTGAGAGATCACGGAGCGCGAGGCTCAGAACTTCGTAGACACGGCGGTACTCAATCCGCAGGGCCTACGTGATCTCTCAACTAAGCCGGGGGTATCATGTCAGAACATCATCCGATCACTGACCAGATGCTCGCGGAGAAGAACGCGACGGGTCACTCTATTTTCGGGCCATCGTCAGCGCACCGTTGGATGGTCTGTCCCCGGTCGTTGATCGCCGGGCACCTCGCGGGCGACCGGCCGACCTATTACGCGGCCGAAGGTTCGATTGCCCACTGGCTCGCCGAGGACTGGCTGACCAACGGGAACCCGTATCGGCATGTTGGCTCGATCCACGTCAAGGACGGTTTCGAGGTCGAGATCACGGAGGAAATGATTTCCTACGTGGAGGAGTACGTCTCCCTCGTCTCCACCATGCCGGGCCAGCATTATGTCGAGGTCAAGGTCGATCTCAGCAAGTACACCCCCGTCCCGAGCTTCGGCACGTCGGATCATATCTCGGCCGAGCCGGGCAAGCTCCGCGTCAAGGACCTCAAGTACGGCAAGGTCTGGGTCGATCCCGAGCATAACGAGCAGGGGCAGGCGTATGCCCTCGGCGCTTTCGAGGCGCTGGACTACCTGTTCGACTTCCAAGAGATCGAAATCCAGATCGTCCAGCCGCGCCGCGACAACTACGGCGTCTGGACCATCACGCGCGAGGAGCTTCTGGAGTTCGGCGAGCGGTACAAGGCAGCCGCGTATAAGGCGTGGGACCCCGACGCTCCGTACAACCCGGACCCGGTGGCTTGCGAATACTGCCCGGCGCGCTTCGACTGCCCGGCGCTCGCGGCTGCCATGAAGAAGATCGCGCAAGACAGCTTCGACGACATCGACGAAATGTCGCCTAGTCAAGCCGTGGCCGTGATCGAACAGGAAACCATTTCCACGCCGATTCTGCCGCCGTATAGTCAGGTGCCGCTCGAAAGGCTGGCTGCGATGTACGAGTGGCGGCCAATCATCGAGAAGTATTTCCG
This sequence comes from Phycisphaerales bacterium, assembly GCA_039679525.1. GTDB lineage: Bacteria > Planctomycetota > Phycisphaerae > Sedimentisphaerales > Anaerobacaceae > PLanc-01. The sequence goes on from JBDKUU010000975.1 coordinate 1,109, forward strand.
CGAGATGTACGACTATCTCCTGAAAAGGCTGGAGATGGGCGAAGAAGTTCCGGGGCAGAAGCTAGGTTACGGCCGGGCTGGCAACCGAACTTGGGCAGACAAGGAGGGCGCTCGTCGTATGCTTCGGGGTCGCGGTATTACCGATCTCGACTTGTACGAGCAAAAATTCATTTCCCCTGCTCAGGCATCTACGCTATTGAAGGTTTCTCTTGGCGGAACCAAGAAGGACAACGACGCTCGGATTGCGAAGTTCGTCTATTCTCCGCCGGGGAAAGTGACGATGATCCCCTCGACCGACAAGCGAGAGGGAATCGCGTCAGCGGTGTCAGCGTTCGACGAGGACGTTGAGGCCATCGGAAACTCGTGAAGCAAGGAATACGAAAATGAGTGAATCGGCAACTCCGCGTACCGTCGTCAAGTCGGCCAAGAACAAGGCCGGGCAGGTCATCGCCAAGCTCTACAGCGACGGCACGATCCTGATCTCGGATGTCCGGGCCAGCTACCCGCACCTCGACGAGGCATGGGCCAAGAACGCCAAGGACACCAAGGCGTTCTCCGTCACCGGCATCCTGCCGGTTGCGACGCACCAGCCCGCCATCGACCTCCTGAACGAGGTCTGCGGTGACATCATCACGGAACGCAACAAGGGCAAGGACATCAAGGATGACGCGAAGTTCATCCGGGATGGCAAGCCCACCAAGAAGCCCGAATACGAGGGCGCTTGGATCGTCGCTGCGCGCGAAACCGAAAAGCCGACTGTCCTTCACCCGGACAAGTCGGAAATGGATAGCCCGGCGGAGATCAAGCGCGAGATCAAGGCGGGCTACTTCATCGACATGCTGATCCAGCCGTGGTGGCAGGACAACGAACACGGGCAGCGGATCAACTCCAGCCTGCGCGCCGTTCGCCTGCGTCGCGAGGGTCCGCTGATCGCCGAAGGCGGCATCTCCAAGGACGAGGCGATCTCGTCGTTCGATGATGACGACGAGGGCGGCTTCGGCGGGTCCGACGATGACGAGAACGGCGGCCTGTAAGGGGCGCAGGGGTCCCTCGGGAAAGCGGGGGACCCCGTTCTTGCTATGCCAAGCATCCTCTCCCTAGACTGGGAAACCAAATCCGAGCTTGATCTATCCGAGGTAGGCATCGACCTGTACTCGGCGCACCCGTCCACTGAAATCCTCATGGGCGCGTACAAGATCGACGGCGGCCGCACTGGGCAATGGGTTCCGGCCGAAGGCCAGCCGATCCCGCGCGAACTGCACGAAGCTCTGGAGGACCCCCACGTCACCAAAGTTGGCTTCAACGCCAGCTTTGAGCGCCTGATCGCGTGGCGCAAGCTCGGCCTCGACGTGGGGAACTACCGGGCTTGGCGCTGTTCGATGGCGCTCGCCTATATGTTCTCGTTCATGGGCGGCCTCGATGACATCGCCGAGCAGATGGACCTCCGGTACAAGAAGGACCCGCGCGGCAAGATGCTGGTGCGGACCTTCTGCGGCCCGAACAAGCCGACCAAGAACCAACCCTTTGTCTGGCGCGATCAGCATAGCGATCCCGAGCTTTGGGAGACCTTCAAGCAGTACAACATCCGAGACGAGGACTCGGAATGGGAACTCTGGAGCAAGCTGATCCGGTTCGGCGTCCCGGACTGGCAATGGGAGCTTTACGCGCTCGACCAGCTTATCAACGACCGGGGCCTGCCGATCAACCGGCGCTTCGTCGAGAACGCGCTGGCTATCGCGAACCGCCGGAAGGCGGAACTCATTTCCGAGCAGAACCGGATTACCGGCCTCGCGAACGCCAACAGCGGGGCGCAACTCCTGCCGTGGCTGATCGAGCGGGGCTACCCGTATGAAAACCTCCAGAAGGCCAACGTCGCCAAGACGCTCGCGGCCGAGGAGGAGGCAGTCAAGCGGTACGTCACGGCGAAGCCCGAGGAGCGCGACCCGCTCAAGATGCCCTGCTTCCCGAACGCGACGCTCGACGCGCTGGGGCAGGTTGTCGGCGACGGCATCCTGACCGGCGAGTGCCGGATCGTGCTGCGCTTCCGGCAGGGGTCGAGCAAGACTTCGACGACGAAGTACGAGGCGGCGATCACGGGCCTCGGCGACGACGACCGCCTCCGTCACTGTTTCCAGTTCGCAGGCGGCTCCCGGACGAACCGCTGGGCCGGGCGCAAGCTCCAGCCTCAGAACCTCCCCCGGACGCCGAAGTGGCTTGAGCCTGAGGACCATATCGACTTCGACCGGCTCGACTACTGCAACGCCCTGATCGAAGCGGGCGACTACGAGACGCTGGGCGTGTTCGCGGGCGAGCAGATGGACGCCGTGGCCGGGTGCGTCCGATCCACGATTCAGGCCCACGATGGCAAGAAGCTCGTCGTATGCGATCTCTCGTCAATCGAGTCGGTCGTGATCTTCTGGCTGACGGAGTGCGAGCGCGGTTTGAACGTGTTCCGCAACGGCCTTTGCGCGTACAAGGACTTTGCGACCACGCTCTACGGCGTCGAGTATTCGCAGGTGACGAAGGCCCAGCGATCCGGGGCCAAGCCTGCGGTTCTGGGCGCTGGCTACCGCCTGTCTGGCGGCGAGCTTCGCGATGGGGAAAAGACGGGCCTCTGGGCATACGCCGAGAACATGGGCGTCAAGATGACCCGCGAGGAAGCCAACCGGGCCGTGCAGGTTTTCCGCGAGACCTACTCTGAGATCAAGAACGGTTGGTATCAGATTGAGGACACCATCGAACGCGCGATGGCGGCCGGGGGCAAGGTGGTCCACTGGGGACCGCTGGAGTTCCAGATCGTCAAGCCGTTCCTGCGCGTCGGGCTGCCCTCGGGCCGGTCCATGTGGTACTACAAGCTCCGGGTCGAGAAGTACGAGGCAGAGGGTCGCTACGGCACCTACATGCGGACGAACATCTCGTACATGGGCAAGGATCAGGTGACGACCCGCTGGCAGCGTATCGAATCGCACGGCGGCAAGTTCATCGAAAACTTCGTTCAGGCCATCGCCCGCGACATCCTTGGTTTCGGGATGCTGGCGGCGCACGACGCCGGGTTCTACCTCGTCGGCCACGTCCACGACGAAATCATTTCCGAGGAGGACGCGGACGACGACACCAAGAACGTCTCGGCGCTCCGCGATTGCATGACGAAGGTTATCCAGACACAATTCGACTGGCTCAAGACTATGCCTCTGGGCGCGGCCGGGTACGAGGGCAAGACTTACAAGAAGGACTGACGATGCGACTGTTCTACCACCCCGAAAGTTGCAGCTACTTCCTTGAGGAGCCGGGCGACTGGCAACAGGGAGCCGATGGCGCGCTTTGCATGGATGTCAGCGATCTCGGCGAGCATCGGTCGATGGCGGTTCTGGATGGGATCGACCTCGACGAGATCACGCCGCTGGCGGACGACGACGAGGACGATTTCTGGGATGTCCCCGGTCTCGGCCACAACAACGGCCCGGCGCTCGACGACCCGATCTCGACTGGCGGCTTGGCCGGGGCTATCGCTGCCAGCATGGCGAAGTGGGCGCGCAAGCCTGCCGACCTGTACCCGACTCCCGTGGACTGCACGTACAGCCTGCTCCCGTGGATCGCCAAGCTCCTGCCCGCTGACGCCCGAGTCTGGGAACCGGCTTGTGCTGACGGGCAGATGGTCCAGCCGCTCCGGGATTACGGCTACACGGTGATGGGGACGGACCTGCGCCCGGAAGTGCTGGGCGGGCAGGGCGGCGTCGATTTCCTCGGCGACTACACCTCCTACCACCGGCAGAAGTACGACGCGGTTATCACCAACCCGCCGTTCAAGGCCGCTGAGCTTTTCATCCGGCGCTCGCTGGAGGTTGCCCCGGTCGTCGTCATGCTGCTCAAGGCCCAGTTCTGGAATACCGCGAACCGCAAGAAGCTGTTCCGCGAGACTAAGCCGCTCATGGAACTGAACCTGACGTGGCGGCCTGCCTTCCTTGAAGCCGAACGCGGCAAGAACCCGCTCATGGATTGCATGTGGGTTGTCTGGCAGCGCGGGCATACCGGCGACTGCTCGGTCCACATGATCGACCGGATTCTGGAGTGCCCGACGAACTGGGCTGCTTTCGACACGGGGGGCTTATGAGCGACGAGGAAGCCCTTGCTCTCCTGACCGCTGACTGGCAGACATCGTGGGAGACCGGGATCAACCCGAGGACCCTCCAGCGGTTCCTCAGCAACGGTTGGGTCGAGATGGAAAAGGCGTCAGGCAAGCGGTACTGGAGGTTGAAGGATGCGCCGGATCAAGAAAGCGCCGCGCAAGGAATCCGTGGACGAGCGGGAGACGAGCGCCGAGTGGCGACGCCTCGGCAACATCGAACTCAAGATCATGGCTTGCAATCACGACGGATGGCCCGACCGCTGGTACAGGTCGGTCTCGCTGGGTATCCCGGCGTTCTGGTGCGAATGGAAACGGGAAGGCGAGGACCCCGAGGATCATCAGGTTCTCCGTCACGAGGAGCTTAGGTCTCAAGGCGAGATCGTCATCGTCGCTCACTCCCGCCGCGAGTTCTGGGAAAAGGTTCGCGACCTCCAGATTGCCCACCGCCTCTAGGAAATCATTTCCGTGCTGACGTTGCAGAACTTCCACGAGTACCAATGGGACGGGCTGGCGCATTGCCACCTGAACCCGTTCTGCGGCCTGTACTACGACGCGGGCCTCGGCAAGACGGCTATCGGCCTGACCTACCTCGTCCAGCGTATCAAGCACCTCGGGGTCTCCCGCCGGGCGCTCGTGATCGCGCCTATCCGTGTTGCCTGTCAGACTTGGCCCAACGAGCTTGACGAGTGGCAGCACCTCGCGGGCACCGGCTACCAGCTTGTCCGGGCCGAGGACGACGATCCAGCCGTCAAGGCGTTCTACCGCGACGCCTACCAGCGGGCGCGCTCTGGCGGTCTCACGCCGGACGAGATCGACACCTATCTGGGTCTCTGCCGCGCCGGACTGGAGCGCCAATGGATCGAATACTGGACCGCCGGGCTATCGCCCGTCTTTCCCCGGCCTCAAGACGTGGCCGATTTTGACCGTCAGGCGACCGTGTACGCGCATATGGCACGAACCGGGGGTCTGCCTACCTCTGAGGCGAGTCGGGCCGCAGGGACGCTTACAACCCGATTCAAGGACTATTTGAAGCGCCAGCAGTTGCAGGTCGATGTCCCGTTGCACTTTATCAACCGGGAAGCCCTGCCTTGGCTCGTCGATGTCCTCAAGGAACGGCAGGCCGGTTGCCCTTACGACGACGCGATCTACGACGAGGCCAGCGACCTCGGCGATCACAATACGGAACGCTTCAAGGCCATGCGCCAGCTTCGCCGGGGCTTGAAGTCGTTCGTCCAGATGACGGCCACGCCAGCCGCCGAGGGCTACCAGAAGCTATTCAGCCAGCGGTGGCTCATGGACACCGGCAAGCTCTGGGGCAACGGGATCACTCGCTGGCGGGACGAGCATTTCGACTACAACAGCCGGACATTCAGCTACAAGCTCCGCAAGGGGCACGACAAGATCATCTCGTCTCAGATGGCGGACATCTGCCTCGTCGCCAAGGCCGAGGACCATCTGCCGGATGTCGAGACGAAGTGGGCCGATCTCACTCGGAAAATTGAGCTTGGCCCCGAGCTTCGCGAGATGGAGCGGGAGTTTATCGAGAGCCGAATCCTCCGCCTGTCCGACAACTTCGA
>JBDKUU010000976.1:0-1925 GCA_039679525.1 Phycisphaerales bacterium
CCAAGGGGGCCGTGTCGCAGACCATCTCCCGACTGGTCAAGAAAGGGATGGTCACCAAGACCCGGGACCCGCACAACAAGAACGAACTGAAGGTCCAATTCACGGCGCCGGGCAAGAAGGCCATCGAGGCGTTCGCCCGGTTCCGGGCGGAGACGAACCGTCAGTACGAGGCCTATCTGTCGGACCTGACCGACTCCGAGCGACAGGTCATCGGGACGTTCCTGACGCAAGTGGAGCGGATGATCGCGGGTCTGAAGTGACCCTTCTTTTTTTTGCCTCTGAGTTTAGTACCTAAAACCACCTTTGTGAAAGGGATCGCTATGAGTGCATTAGCCGAGGGGGGATCGTCGGGACGAAATGTGTTTCTCCTGCTGCAAGGGCATTTCGTCAGCAAGATCGGGACTGCCGCGTTCGATGTCGCCCTGGTTCTGTGGATGAAGCAGCACATGGGCCTGGCCAGCGTCGTCGGGATCGTGATGATGGCGGCCAAACTCCCGGAGATCCTCCTGAGCCCCTTGAGCGGAACCCTCGTGGACATGACGTCCCGCAAGAAAGTGCTGGTCCTGTGCGATCTGGTCGTCGGGGTTCTCATCACGGCCATCAGCGTGGCGTGCCTGGCCCTCCCCGGCGAGACCGGGCTCGTCTTCACCCTGTTGGTCGCCGCGGCGATCTGCATCGGGATCTGCGATTCGTTCTTCAATCCGGCCGTGGCTTCCTTTCTGCCGGAACTCGTGAGCTCGCGGAGCCTCCATTCGGCCAACGCGGTCTATCGGTTCACGACCACCGCCGCGACCTTCCTCGGCCAGTGCGCCGCCGGTGCGGTCTTCACCGCGATCGGGGCCCCGATCCTCTTTCTCGCCAACGGCGTCAGCTATCTATTCTCGGCCGGCTCTCAGGCGTGCATTTCCTCGCCATCGGGCCGCCCCGCTGCCGGGTCGGGACATTCCGCCCGGATCGTCATCGACAATCTCAAGGCCGGCCTGGCCTATGTCCGGGACCGCCGCGAGCTGCGGAGCTTCCTGTTCATCATCTGCCTGTACCACTTTTTCGTATCGCCGTTCACGGTGATTCTGCCGTTCTACATGTCCGACGTGCTGAACGCGGCCCCGGCGTGGTACGGATACGCGATGGCCTGCTTCGGCGCAGGCTTGCTGGCGGGGTTTCTTCTCGCAGGCCTTTTCCGTCTCTCCTCCCACAGACGGGCCTGGGTCGCGACGCTCTGTTTTGGCATCTCTGCGGTTTCGTTCCTCCTCATCGGTCTTCTTCCCCATCTCTGGCTCGTGTTGCCGCTGCTCGCTCTCATCGGCGTCACAATCGCCATCATCGTCGTAACGCTGAACACCGTCATCCAACTGACCACTCCCAACTCGCTGCACGGCCGGGTCTTCGGCTTGTACAGCACGTTGTCAACCGCCTCGATCCCCTTCGGCATGGGCTTTTTCGGAATTGCGATGGACCTCCTGCGGAAGGCGCTCTCGCAGCCTTCACAGGCCCCCGCGGCGATCTTCCTGTTCTGCGGCGCGACCTTGTGCGTGATCGTCGCGGTCTTTATGAGCAGATCCTCTTTCCGGCAGGCATTGCTCGGGAACGAAGCCATCGCGTCCGGCCCCGCGGCTGCAGAGGGCGCCGGCATGCTCGCGGACGCGGCAGAACAGTGATCGTGTCCCGGCGAATCGGCTTGCATCCGGCCGCCGGAGGGGTATAATTGCCCCGTTTCGAACCAGGTTGGTTTCGGGGTTTCATCACTGAGGTGGACTATGCTTCTTCCAAGATTCATAAGTAAATTGTTGGCTGTTTTGCGGGGCAACGTGGCGCCGCCGTTGATCTTCCTGACGGTGACGCTGGGGTTCTGGACCGGCTTGATGCCCGGCTGGTCGGGCCTGCACACCGCCCTGGTCGTGCTGGTGCTCGTGGTGAACGTCCAC
>JBDKUU010000977.1:0-1798 GCA_039679525.1 Phycisphaerales bacterium
ACCGTCTCGCGCGGGGGGCGGCGCAGGTGGAGTGCCTCACGGCGGCCTCGCTCCCGGACCTCATCAAAGACACCGGGGCGGACCCGACGACCCACCGGATTACGATGGGTTTCGATACCGTGCGGCAGGGCATCAAAATCTGTATCACACTGCTCGCGAGCGGCAGCAGCGAGAACTACTGGTTCGATATGCAGACCAAGGGGTTCTTCCCCGACATCCACGCCAACGACCACGGCGTCTACTCGATCTTCCAGTACGACGCCATTGACCCCGATTACCAAGGGCTGCTGTTGGGGTGTACGGACGGCTATGTCCGGGTCCATGACGACGACACGGACGATGACGACGGCTCCGCCATCGACAGCTATGTGATGTTCGGCCCGATCCCACTGGCGGAGGACGGCAAGGACGGCTCGATTGAGGCGTTCGATATGATCCTCGCGGGCGGGGCGTCCGGGGACGTGGACGACGCCACGGTGCAGGTGTGGGCGGAGGACAATGCAGAGGCCGTGGTCGAGGATCTCGAAGCGGGCACGAATCCCAAACTCGCCATGACCTTCGCAGGTCCCGGTCGGGCGCGGGGGGCCAAGCGTCGGCGTGGCGTGCGAGGGGCCTACGCCGGGGTCAAGATTGGAAACAGTGCAGTTGGCGAGACGTGGGGCATGGAGCGTCTGCTGATTGACGGCGGACCAGCGGGGAGAAAACTTCGATGAGACAGTTACCGATACCCGGATTCCCCGGATACGAAATCACCGACGAGGGGCGGGTGTGGAGTGTGCCTCGTAAGTGGCGTCGGCACGGCCGATGGTTGAACCTTTATCTCAGTTATAAAGGGTATCCTTATCTGACGCTATGCAAAGACGGCAAACAATATGATCGACGTATCCACCGCCTCGTCCTTGAAGCATTCATAGGCCCATGTCCCGAAGGAATGGAGGCGTGCCACAATAACGGAGTGCGGACAGACAATCGCCTTGAGAATCTGCGGTGGGACACCCGTAGTTCTAACACAAAAGATGCGGTGCGTCATGGGACTCACCCAAGTTTACGGTATCATGTCTGACAGTGGCCCTGCGGGCCGGAGGTTACAGTAATGCCAATCACACAATCGAACATCACGAGGACCTACAGCCTGCCCGCGAACGCGGACAGCATGAGCCAGGGTCAACTGCGCAGTTACTACCTCTCACTGCCCGAGTCGATTCAAAAGTCCACAATGGGCCAGAACTTGAGGAATATGTGGGTCAACTACGGCAAGCAGAGTACCTCGACGGCCGCCAAGCCCGCTGCTTCGACGGCCGCCGCGGCATCGTCCGGGGGGCCGAACTGGAGCGACATCTCCGGGTCGTATCAGAAGGCCCTCGACAGCCTGACCGGCGATACCGAGAAGATGTACCAGCAGGGCAAGCGGCGGACGCTCAGCGACATCGCCATGCAGTCGGTGAACTCCGGCATGGCGAACACCTTGAACATGCCGGCGGCGGGCATCGCTTACGATGAGGCCAACCGCGCCTCGACGAATCTCGCCCTCGGACAGGCCAAGGCCGGGGTCCTGCAAAACCTCGGTCAGACGGCGGCCGGTGTGTACGGTACCAACGTCGGCGCGCAGACCCAGAAATACGGTATTGATGTCGGGGCGGCCAGCGACGCCAGCGCACAGGCGTTGCAGAAGTACATCGCGCAGTTGAACGCAAGCACATCCCTGTCGCAGACGGCGATGCAGCAGTCCGGCCGGACTTCACAGGCCAGCCCGGTAAACATCTACACAGGCAATATCGGCAGTGCCGGCGGGATGATC
>JBDKUU010000978.1:0-4703 GCA_039679525.1 Phycisphaerales bacterium
GGCGAGGGTCTCGGGCTTCACGTCGATATTCAGAGATGCCAGGGATGGCTGCTGTGATGGGGACGGTTCATTCTTCGCGACGGGACACAGGACCAGATGCTTTTCGACGATCTGGCCCTCGTGCGCCGTGAACGGCTCGCTCACCAGGAGGGTCTCCACTACGGGACGGGCAGCCCCGGATTCCTCTCGCCGCGTTCGGACCGTCAGGATCGTGGGCTGATCGGGCGCCAGCGCCCCGGCGAACTCTCCCTTTTCGTTACATCGGTAGATATACCCCGGCGGGTCCACGACCACTTCGACGTCCCGGACCGGACTGCCCGCCCCATCGGTCACCGTGCCCTCCACCTGGCCGGCCAGGAGGAAACTCACCTCGATCCGATCGTATGTCCCCGGCGGGACGTTCACGAACCGGATGCCTCTGTCGCGTATGCGGAAGAACGGCGGGGCGTGCGGCATTTTGAGGGTCACGTGGAACCCGCCCACGCCGGTGAAATCCATATCGCCCTCTGCATGGCAGGGCAAACCCCAGATATCGAAGGTTTCATCGTCGCGGATCTGTTCTTCCCAGTGGGCCGTTACCGGTGAGAACACCCCGAAGGAGATGCTGTGCCTGGCCCCTGGGCGGCTCAATTCCGTGCGGTATCGGCTCACGTATCTGCCTTTGATACGGAAACCCTCTCTCGCCTCCAGGGCGATGCCTTGAGTGTCCCGATCGGCGCTGACGCCGCAGGTGACCGGGGCCACGAACAGCGGCCGATTGGGGTCTTCAGACTTCGCGGAAATCTCCCAGTCGCCCGGCGACGCATTCCGGATCGCGAAGCGGCCGTCCTTGCCGCTGCGAGTCTGGACCATGAACTCCTCCTGGGAGTGGAAGAGCGCGTCTTTCCTCGCCCGGACGAGCAAGTCGCCCACCGGCCGGCCCTGCGTGTCCAGGATCTGTCCTTCGATCCGCCGTCCCTCGCAGAGCTGGATGACCAGGGGCGAATCTTCGCTGCATTCCACGCCTTGAAGGGTCGCGGAGGCGTAGCCCGGGGCGACCGCCGCGACGATCAGCTTGCCGGGCGGGCACTTCAGGACGATGCGTCCTTCGGCGTCGGAGCGACGGTCCGAATTGTCGGGGAAGACGTCGGAACAGCGGAGCCGCACCTTCGCGCCGGCCACGCCCTTGCCCTGCGGGTCGACGAGCCGCACGGTCCTCCGGTGGAGCGGCAGGGTCTTGAACGTGAAGGTGAACTCCCGGTCGATGGGCGAAATGCCCACGTCTCCTCTGCCGGCGAAGTCCTCGCCGACCACGCCGAACCAGATGTATCGATCCGTCACGAGGTTCGCATCGGCGACGGTGAACCGGACCACTCCGTCTTCATTCGTCCTGGCCGTCGTATCGACCAGGGCCGGGCCTCGCGTGGGTCTGGGGTGGACGCAATGAATCGCGACGCCCGGTTGGGGTTTGCCGTCGGGCGTGGTCGCCGTGATGGTGAATTCAAACGGCGGCTTGATGTCCCGGATCGTGCGGATCGACGGCGGGACCGGCTCTTGAGCCCCGGTGGCGCCGCCCCAGGACAATCCGATCACGACCAACGCCGCGGATCTCAGACTCGCATTCATCTCGTTTCTCCTTCCGCCGTCTCGTTGCCAGACCGCGTTTTCAAAACCCGCTACGGGAGTAGTATTGCCGCAAGAGCGAGAGGTTTCAAGTGTCGACTGCGTCGCATGACCGCTCCCGCGATCCCCCGGCGAGCGAATGATCCGACGAATTCGAGGGGTGCGTTTATCGCTTTTGGGATACCGGCGGGGAGGGTCCGGACCGTCGAACCTGGCTCTGCCGGCATCATGCTCCTGGCAAAAGCGGAAGATCTCCCTCTCACGCCCACCGCGGTCATGTCCGGCTCCCCAGAGGGGATTTGCGGAACACGGTGCAGTGAGAGCCAAGCTCCCTCTCCCCGCTGGTATCCCTCAAAGCGATAAACGCACGCCGCGGAGGCGGGCGAGCCACGATGCTCCCGCAACTACGGCCGTGCACCCGCGGCGAATTGACAAACAAGCGAGCGGTCGCGGCGGTATAGCCAATATGAATCCTTTGAAGGGGATCATCATGAACGCCAAGAGATGGGTTTGCGCCCTGGCAATGGGGGCGATGGGAATATCGGCAATTTGCGGCGGTTTGGGAGTGGCTGCGGAGACGGGGAACGCCGGCTGGGAGGCGGGAGCGGGGTTGTTGATCGATGACTTCGGTCCGGGCGGCGGACAGAGCGGGGGCTCATGGCAGCTTGACGGCGGGCGGGGGAACGCGACGCCGGCCGGGAAGGTGGAGACGCTGGATCAGGAAGGTCGGACGTGTCTGCGTGTGACCGGCGCCGTCAGAGCGGGTCCCGGCGGAGCGGTTCAGGCTCGTCGCTCGCTCATGGCGCAGCGCCGGCCGCTGGACGGGCACCTGTACGCCGGGGTCCGACTGATGGTCAAGGGCAACGGCGAAACCTACGCTGTCCACCTGCGGACCCGGGATACGCGGTACCCGCAGCAGAACTATCAGGCACAATTCGCCACCAGCGGCCAGTGGCAGGAGATCAAGCTGCCGTTCAGGAGCTTTGTGCCGACGGCCGTGAGGCAGCAACTGAACTCGGCCGAACTCATCGGCATTGCGGTCGTCGCGGCCGGCAAAGAATTCAACGCGGACCTTTACATCGACGAGGTCGGGCTTTATCGTGAGCAAACCATGTACAGACAACTGACACCAGACGAAGAGCGAGTCATCGTCCACAAGGGCACCGAGCGGCCATTCACCGGCAAGTACGAAAAGCACTTCGAGAAGGGCGTCTACACGTGCCGGCGGTGCGGAGCGGAGCTGTTCGAATCGTCGTCCAAGTTCCGGTCGGATTGCGGCTGGCCGAGCTTCGACGAGCAGATCCCCGGCGCGGTCAAGTGGCAGCCCGACGCCGACGGCTTGCGGACCGAGATCCTCTGCAACAACTGCGGCGCGCACCTCGGCCACGTGTTCCTGGGCGAGAAACTCACCGAGAAGGACACCCGCTACTGCGTCAATTCGATCTCGATGGACTTCATCCCCGCCGAGCAGCGGCAGGCCAAGGCCCAGGTGAAAACCGAGCGGGCACTCTTCGCCTCCGGCTGCTGCTGGGGCACGGAGTATCATTTCAAGAAGCAGCCCGGCGTGATCTCGACCACCGTCGGTTTCACCGGCGGCCACACCGAGAACCCGACGTACAAACAAGTTTGCACCGGCAAGACCGGGCACGCCGAGACGACCGAAGTGATTTTCGATCCGTCGAAGACGACGTACGAGCAACTGGCGAAGCTCTTTTTCGAGACGCACGACTTCACGCAGGTCAACCGCCAGGGTCCGGACATCGGAACCCAGTACCGTTCTGCGATCTTCTACCTCAATGACGAGCAGAAGCAGATCGCCGAGAAGCTCGTCGAGCAACTGCGGCAGAAGGGCTTCGACGTCAAGACGGAGATCACCAAGGCCGGCACGTTCTGGCCCGCGGAGGACTATCACCAGGACTACTACGACAAGACCCAGGGCACGCCATACTGCCACATCTATCGCAAGATCTTCTGATTCGTAGGGTGGGTTCTTAACCCACGCGTCTGAGGCATCGATGCGTGTTTGACGCGTGGGCTAAGAGCCCACCCTACATGCAGCGCACACACCACGAATCGGGCATGACCTTTGGATTGCCGGGGACTCTCTGCTGCGGTAATATCTCGCTGCAATAGGTTTGGTGTCGATTCGCGTGAACAATGTGGAGGTGCGTGGATGCGGACGGTTCGTTTTGGAATCATCGGATGCGGGACGATGGGGCGCGAGTTCGCCAGCGCGGCGGCCCGCTGGCTGCATTTGCCGGAGATGACGGCCCGGCCGGAGATCGTCGCCCTGTGCAATCGCACGCTGGACACGCCCAAAGTCGACTGGTTCCGCGATCACATTCCGACGGTTCGGCAGGTCACCAGCGACTACCGCGAGCTGCTGGCCAACGACGAGGTCGAAGCGGTCTATATCGCGGTGCCCCACAACCTGCACCAGGAGTTCTACATCGCGGCCCTCGAGGCCGGCAAGCATCTCATGGGCGAGAAGCCCTTCGGCATCGACCTGGCGGCCAACGCCGCGATTCTGGCCGCGGTGGACAAGCATCCGGAGTGCTTCGTTCGGTGCGCGTCGCAGTGGGTCTTCTTCCCGGCGGCCCAGCGGATCGGGCGGATGATCGAGGCCGGGGCTTTCGGCCGGATCATCGAAGTCAACGCAGGCTACCTGCACAGCAGCGACCTCGACCCCAACAAGCCCATCAACTGGAAACGCATGGTCGAGTTCAACGGCCAATATGGCGTGATGGGCGACTTAGGTCCGCACGTCTGCGCGATTCCGCTGCGGGCGGGCTGGGTCCCGCGAAACGTCCGGGCGGTCCTGTCCAACATCATGACCTCGCGGCCCAACGGCAAAGGCGGCAGAGTCCCCTGCGACACTTGGGACAACGCCTCGCTGTTGTGCGAAGCGCACGACCCGGCCTCCGGCAGCGTGTTCCCCCTGCACATCAAGACGCATCGAATCTCGCCAGGCTCGCGAAATAATTGGTACATCGAGGTCTACGGGACGCAGGCCTCCGCCCGATACAGCCTCGATGAGGCGAACCGGCTCGAAGTGCTCGAGTACGCTCCGGGTCGGGAGCAGATCTGGCGGCGGATCGACC
>JBDKUU010000979.1:0-6115 GCA_039679525.1 Phycisphaerales bacterium
CGACGCTGTGCCCGATTCCCAGCCGAATCATTCTCCTGCCCCCGGACGGTCAATTGAAGCCCGTCACGATCTGGGCCAACGTCTGCGATCGCGGCGGCGGGCCCACGACGCTGAGCGTCACGGTCGAGAGCACAAGGCCCCCGGCTGCAGGCCAGACGGATTATTACATCGACTCGATCGACAACACGTGCGATGTGATCCACATGCGGCTGCGGGCGGAGCGTCGTCTGCCCGGCGTCGGTCGGATCTACAAGATCACGGTCACCGCGACCGACCAGGGCGGCAATCAGTCATCCGCCATTTTGCTGATCCTGGCGCCGCGCTTCGGGCTGTGCTGGTGATGCGATAGCCGGCGTCCCGACGACTCCTGGGACAGGGGACGCCTTCCGGTCAATCGAAGGGCTGCGGACTTTCGGGTTCGCAGCCCTTTCTATTGCGGGACCTGGCAGGTGTGCCTCAAAGGGTTGATTTCCTGCCGATTTTGGGGTATACTGATCCGATATGCGTGTCTGCAAATGCAGTGCGTCCGATAGGATCGAGGAGAGCGTGATTCCATGAGGCTTCGCTTTGCCGGGGAGTTCTCGGTGTTGTTGGCTCTGATGTTGTCAGGCTTGGGCGTTGCGCAGGAGCCGCAATCGGCCTGGAAGCACCAGATCGGCGTCCCGGAAGACCCGTTCCAGAGTTGGACCTCGCCCGCCTACGTCAAGTTCACGATCATCATCAAGGCCGGCTACGATCCGAACCTGGTGTACTTCCAGGATTCCTCGCTGTATGAGTACCATTTCGACTTCGCCTTGAAGCACCTCGATCCGTTCACCGGCATGAGCCTGGAGGAGTTCGACGCTGTGACGCTCCACGCGGCCGGTCAGCAGGCGGTGCTCGGCGCGGTCATTCTGCCGCCCTGGGGGGACCCGCCCATCCAGGAGTATGGAATCCAGCTCGCCCGGATCGATCCGTACACGCGGGAGCAGACGGTCCGCCTGTTCAACCTGGTCAAGGCCTCGGTGGTCGCGGACCCGAACATGAACATGAAGGCGTACTATTTCCCCACCTATGAGCAATACCCGGTGGCCCAGCAGAACCGCGAATGGTTCGAGGCCCAGGGAGTGCCCGTCGGGTCGACCGCACAATGGACCCAGGGCAACGCGAGCTACTCGCAGGGGTGGGCTTTGGGCACGCTGAAGTTCGTTTCGGGGGCGGAGATTCAACAGGCGTATACGGCCGGCAGCCTCGCCTGCAACGACATTCTCTTGACTGACGGCGTGCCGGCGGAGGTCCCCTCGTTGGCGGGGATCGTCACGCTGGCCGCCTCGACGCCGAACTCGCACGTGGCGATCTTGTCCCGTTCCCAGGGTGTGCCGTTCGTGCATCTGGCCGAGGAGAGCGACGCCTCGCGGGCGAAATCGCTCGTGGGGAAAAGCGTGTACCTGGCCGTGACGCAGAGCGAGTTCTCGCAGACCTGCGAGGTGAAACTGTACGACGTCGGATCGCTCGATGAGACCGATCGCGTCTCTCTGCTGGCGCTGAAGAAGGGGCCGCCTCTGGTGATTCAGCCGATGGCGTTGCGGGGCGGGCTCTGGGCGGACACCAACGATCTGTCCCCGGCGGATATCCGCTTCTTCGGCGGCAAGGCCTCGAACTTCGGCATCCTACGCCGCAGCTTCCCCAGCGACTCGCCGGCGGCGATGGCTTTCTCCTTCGATTTGTGGAATGCGTTCCTCGATCAGCGGCTGAGCCTTCCGGCCGGCGACAAGACGCTTCGCGACGTGGTCCGCAATCGCCTCGCGAAATACGCGACCTATCCCCCGGCGGACCTGGAGGCCTTGTCGAAGGACCTGGCGTCGATTCGCGATTTGTTCAAGGACACGCAGACGACGCATTTCGGTCAAGTGGGTACGGAGGTCGTCAACGCCCTGCGGAGCTTCAGATTCGATCCGGGGCGCAACATCCGATTCCGCAGCTCGACGAACGTCGAGGACAGCGACCAATTCACCGGGGCCGGCCTGTACGACAGTTTCAGCGGCTGCCTGGCCGACGACGAGGACGGCGACGATACGGGGCCCTGTGCGTGCGATTCCGCGGAGAAGAACGAACGCGGCGTATTCCGGGCCATTCGCAAGGTCTTCGCCAGCTTCTACAACGACAATGCATTCCTGGAACGGCGTAAGCACGACGTGAACGAGGCCGAGGTCGGCATGGCGCTGCTCGTGCATCATTCGTTCCCTGACGAGACCGAGCTGGCCAATGGCGTCGCCACGCTGGAGAGGTCGTTCGACCAGAGCTGGTCGGCCAGCGTCGTCTCGCAGAAGGGCGCGGTCTCCGTGACGAATCCGCCGACGGACGCCGTGCCGGAGGAGGTCCGGATCGAAGCATGGGGGTCCGAGGTGATGCCGCAGGTCAATCGGCGGTCGAGCCTCGTCTCGCTTCGCGAGAACACCGTGCTCGAGTGGGACGCGGAGTACGTCAAACTGTACGGGCTCCTGGTCGCCGCCGCCCAGCGGTATTGCCAGGAGACGCAGAAGGACGACATCGTCCTGGATTTCGAGTTCAAGAAGATCGCGCCCGAGGGCAAGCTGGTGATCAAGCAGATCCGCGAGATCCCGCAGGCCGGCGGGGCAGGGTATGCGACGCCGTTCCTGTTTGGTGATTCGAGGACGTACTGGACGCTCCAGGGCCGCGGCGGCAATGTCTTCACCAATCACCGACTGAAATCCCGCTGGACGCTCAGACCTCGAAGCACATGGCTTAGCGAAGAGAGCCTGAAGCAGTGCATCTACGACGAGGCGGCGATCGAGTACGTCGCCGATGGCCAGGTTCGCCAAGTCGTCGCCAAGCTCTCCTCTTTGCCCAACGCCTCGCATGTCTATGAGCTGCCGCAGTCGGAATACGAATCGCCGGCCCTGGTGGACGGTTGGAAGTTCGCCGATCTGACGAATCCGCGGGCGTATTCGCTTCGCACCACGCCGATGTTCCACTCGCCGACGCCCGATCCCGTGGTCACGCTCGGCGACTTTCGCCTCGACCTCGAAGTTGCGTGCGAGAGGCCCGTCAGCGTCGATTTGAATGATGTCCGAACCGATCAGCCCGAAAGCCTGATGCTCTATCATCCGTGGATCGCTACGGCCGCAGACCCGATCGAGGAGTGTAGCCTGGACGATCCCAACACGGGCGTGTCGGTCCACACGCGAATCTACAGTCGCTGGAGTTGGGACTGGACGACGCCCACGTCCGTGCAGTTCGAGAGCACGCGGATCGAGGGCCTGACGACCGAGCCGATCGTCCTGACAGGCTATTTCTCCCAGAGCGTGGGCGGCGGGGCCCATCTGTGCCCGAAGAATTTTCTCTTCGAGCCCGGCCTGGAGCCTGGAGTCTCCCAGCAGACACTCGACGAGCTTCGAGCCCGCAACGTGCGACTGATCTACTTCACGACGGGCGCCCGCGAATGCCGACCCACTGAGAAAGACGACACGCCGCCCTTGATTCGCCTGCTCGGCTTCGACCAGCCCATTGAGTGACCGACTTGGCCGTAGCGAGTTCATCCCTGTTCTGGTAGGATGATCCCGTCGGTTGCGATTGGTTTCGTTACGGAGCCGTCGTTGCCGCTGGATTGTGGAACGATGGGGTCTTGGAAGAGCAGGAGATGCCTGGAATGCGAATGGGTCGATTGGCTGCGTGCCTGGTTGTGTCGGTTCTCTGCCTCACATCTATGGTTTCGGCGGAAGAGCCGCGCTTCACCGTCGGAGCGTGCACGCATTTCAGCCAAGGCAAGGGGATTCTCGAACGGAACATCGAGAGCCTTCAGCAGGCCGGGATCGCGTCGATTCGCGATGAGGTGGGCTGGGGCGCGATCGAGCGGGAGAAGGGCAAGCTCGCGATGCCGGCGCAGTTCGACGCCTTTGTTCGGGGGACGGCCGGCGCAGGGTTGAACGTGCTGCTGATCCTCGACTATGCGAACGGCTTCTACGACGACGGCGACCGGCCCCGCTCGCCCGAGGCGATCGAAGGGTTCTGTCGATACGCGGAGTTCGTTGTGCGGCACTTCGGCAAGGACGTGCGGCTGTACGAGATCTGGAACGAGTGGGATATCGGCATCGGCCTGCCCGAGCGGTACAACAAGGGCGGCTCGGCCCAGGATTACTTCAACCTGCTCAAGGCCGTCTACCCGCGGATCAAGGCGGTCGATCCCGGCGTGACAGTCATCGCCGGCGCTTCGACCAGCGGCGCGGTCAAGAAGGGCTGGCTCGAGGACATCGTCAAGCTCGGGGCTCTCGATTTCTGCGACGCCATCTCGATTCACAGCTACAACTACAGCGACAAGTTCCCCGAGCGGGGGCCGGAAGCGTGCTCCGCGTGGATGAGCAGCGTGCAGCAGATGCTTCGAACGCACAGCGATGGCAAAGACGTGCCGTTCTACGTCACGGAGATGGGCTGGCCGACTCACGTCGCCAAACATGGTGCCGATCCGGAGCTGTCGGCATCGTACCTGGCGAGGCTCTATCTGCTGGCCCGCACGTCGCCTTCGTTCGCGGGCATCTGGTGGTACGATTTTCAGGACGACGGGTGGAACGCTCAGTACAACGAAGACAACTTCGGCCTGGTCCGGCCGGACCTGACGCCCAAGCCGGCCTACCACGTGATGGCGGACATCGCGTCGATGGTCGCTGGGGGCGAGTTCGTCGGCCGTGTCGATTCGAAAGACGAGAACCTCTGGATCTTGCGGTTCAGGGTGGGATCGAAGGATTGCTGGGCCCTTTGGTCGGCCGACGACAAGGACCGCCAGGTGATCCTGCAGACGGAATTCGCGGACCGGCCGGTCACGATCCAGCAGACGGGCTCTGACGCGCGTCCGGTGAAGTGGGGCTTCCGCGACTGGACCAGCCGGCGAAGCGAGCCCGTGGCGAACAGGCTCTCGCTCGTTGTCGGTCCTCGGCCGGTGCTGATCGGCGGCGATCTGGCCGGCGTGTCGGTGGCCGACGTCATCGCCCGATTCCGAGATGTCCCTGAGAAGCCGTAGAATCGCAGTTGAACGGAGTCCCATGATGCAGATTCACGTCAGTAGAAAAACGACGGTCCTGAGCTTCTTGGTTACGTCGGTCCTCTTGACCGCGACGGCGGCAGGGCAGGGGCGGTTCAAGCTCCGCGAGTTGTATCCGCAGGAGAAGATCGCGAAGGTCCTGATTCCGCAGACTCAGTGGCGGCCTTGGCCCACCTGGAACGATCGCCATGCTTGGGAAGGCTTGCCCGAATCCGTCCGCAAGGACCTCATCGCCAACGGCGAACAATGTCTGGGCTACAAATGGCCGCAATTGCCCGCGACGCTGTTCCTGGAGTTCGCCAGGGAGGGCAACCGCAGCCGGTACGAGCAGGTGCATTTCGACCGGCGGTACGCCTTGACGAATCTACTCATTGCCGAATGCGTGGAGGGCAAGGGCCGCTTTCTCGACGACATCGCCAACGGCGTTTGGGCCTTGTGCGAAGAGTCGTTCTGGGGCTTGCCGGCCCACATGGGGGCTCAGAAGGCGGGCTCCGGCCTGCCCGATCCGGCCGAGCCCATCGTGGACCTCTTCGCCGCCGAGACGGGCGAGAGCCTGGCCTGGACCTCCTATCTGCTCGGCGAGCAACTCGACAAGGTCTCGCCCATGATCCGCAAGCGAATCCGCTCGGAGATGGACCGGCGGATTCTCACGCCGTGCCTGACGCGGGACGACTTCGGCTGGATGGGCTTCGCCGGCGGCCGGGTCAATAATTGGAATCCCTGGTGCAACGCGAGCTGGCTCACGTGCACGCTGCTGGTCGAGCCCGACGCGGACCGGCGCGTCGCCTCCGTCGCCAAGATCGTCCGCAGCCTGGACTACTTCCTCGACGCCTACGCCGACGATGGCGGCTGCGACGAGGGCCCAGGCTATTGGAGCCGGGCGGGGGCATCGCTGTTCGATTGTCTCGAACTGCTCCACAGCGCCACCGGCGGCGAGGTCAACGTCTACGATCGACCGCTGATTCAGGAGATCGGTCGGTACATCTATCGCGTTCACATCGCGGACGATTACTTCGTGAACTTCGCCGACGCATCGGCCAAGGCCTATCCGTCGGCGGAACTGGTATACCGCTACGGCAA
>JBDKUU010000980.1:0-3843 GCA_039679525.1 Phycisphaerales bacterium
AGTTCCGCCAGCGTGAATGCCCGCGGCAAACGTTCCTTTCGTGCTTTCGCCATGATCCTGATTCTGGTCCTCCCAGACAGGGACATGGGCAACGGGTTCCTCATCTCGCACCTCGATTGCACATCAAGCTGTCCTTCTTGTCGCCGCTGGTGGCTCCAATGCGATAAACTTCCGCCGCCCCGCCGCGCAACGGCGGGGCGGCGGATTCCGGATCAGTCCGTTCCTTTGCCTGTGTGTCGGGACAAACCGACCCTGTGCGAAAAGAACTAGTCCTCCGGGGGATTCTCCTGACGTTCCTTGTCTTGCGGGATGGGACGTGTGCTGTCCAACAAGCCTTCCTGCTGCAGAATCTCGATCAGGGCGTTCACTCGTTGGTGAACGTTCGCCGCAACGGCGTTTGCCAGGATCAGCACGGCTGTCAATCCCGCGAAGATCGCGCCTGCCTGATTGCGATCGAAGGACTCCCAAATGAGATATCCCGCATACACGGGGATGAACCCTATGGTGATCACGTTCCACCAGGACCAGCGCCCGCCTCCACGGAGGGCCCCAAACAGCCGGGTGCGCTCGTTCAACTGGTTCAGAAGGTGCTGCGTTCTCAACTTGTCTGCCGAATAGGACATGGTCTTCCCTTCACTTCAATTCCTCCGGACTTCCGCGCTCTCCTGACGGCCTGTCCTTTGGTTCCTCCTCTCGCGGAGGAGCAATCTCCCTTTTGAGTGAGCCTTCTTGTCGCAAGAGTTCGATCAGAGCATCTATTCGTTTATGGACACCCTCTGTGTAGTTGCTCATGAGTCGCCACAGAGCCGCGCCCAACAGGAGGATCGCAACAGCCTGATCGGAAGGGAGAGACCTCAGAACCAGCAATACCCCAAACGCGAGGAGTGCGTCGGGGATGATCCCTACCCACCAGGGTGAGCCGCGGTCCCTGCGGAGAACGCCAAGCAGTCGGGTGCGCCGGCTCAGGTCTTCCAGGACGATCTTGGCCTTCAGCCTGTCTGTCAGATCGGACATGGTCTTTCCTCTCGCATCAATCTCGTCTGCGTTCCAAGTCTCATGGGCGCCGTCGCAGGACGTTTTCACGCCCGTCATCTCGACGATTTCATTGTAGCTTTTTCTTGTTCCTTCATCAAGAATCCCTCGCGAGCAAATCCTGCCCGAAATCTGTATATTAGAAAGGGGGATGGTATCTGCGATGGGATGCGAGATCGGCATGCGTGGTTTCTGCGGGAGATTCGTTTCAGGCGGCACCCTCGTCGGGCGTTTCCTTGACAGCCGTGACGACAGCCCCTACAGTTGAAGAATATGGCGAAAACATTATACATCATCGACGGCCACGCCCTGATCTATGCGGCGTACTATGCCCCGATGCGGCAGCAGCTCACCAGCCCCGGCGGCGAGCCGACCAAGGCGACGTACATCTTCACGACGGCTCTCCTGGGCCTGATCGAAAAGCAGAAACCCGATATGATCGGGGTCGCGATGGACTGCAAGGCCCCGACGTTCCGGACCGCGGTCTATGCGGAATACAAGGCCAACCGGCCGCCCATGCCGGAGGATCTGCCGGTCCAGGTGGACCGCATCAAGGAGGTCCTGGGGGGGATGCGAATCCCGGTCCTGTGCCTCGAAGGCTACGAGGCCGACGACATCATCGGCACCCTGGCCAGGAAGGCCGCGGGCGACGGGATCGACGTATTCATCTGCTCCAAAGACAAAGACATTCTCCAGTTGCTCGACGGCCACGTCCGCGCGTTCGACATCAAGACCGGCAAGATCACCGACAGCAGGACGATGAAACAGGAGATGGGGATCGAGCCGCGGCAGATCATCGACTGCCTGGCCCTGGAGGGCGACGCGATCGACAATGTCCCCGGCGTGCCGCTGATCGGCGAAAAGACCGCCCGCGAGCTGATCGGCCGGTACGGCGACCTCGACAACCTCTACGCCCACGCCGACCAGATCAAAGGCAAGCGGGGCGAGAACCTCCGCAACTCCAAGGAGCAGGCGTATCTCAGTCGCGGCCTGATTACGCTCGACTGCAACGTGCCGATGGAGTTCGACTACAAGGCTCTGGCGACGAAAGAGGCCGACAAGGAACGGCTGACGAAGATCTACACCGATCTGGGATTCAATCGCCTGCTGGGCCAATTGAACGCCGCGAGTGAGCCGGCGAAGGCCGACCCGGTCGCGGAGACTCCGGCTCCGATCGCTCCGGCGGCGGTCGATTCTCCGGCCCCTGTGCTTCCGACAAGGGATCTCGCCGTGCGGACATCGGCAGCGACGCTGGCGCACAACTACACGCTGGTCGACACGGCCGAGAAGTTCGCCGCGTTCGTCGCCGAACTCCGCGGCCAGAAGCTGATCTCCGTCGACACCGAGACGACCTCCAAGAATGCCATGCGGGCGGAGCTGGTGGGCCTGAGTTTCTGCTGGCAGCCGGGCAGGGCGTTCTACCTGGCCGTGCGCGGGCCGCTCGGTTCGCCGCACCTGGACATCGAGACGGTTCGCCGGGAACTGGGGCCCATCCTGGCCGACGAATCCGTCCGCAAGATCGGCCAGAACATCAAATATGACATGCTCGTGCTGCGAAACGCCAAGATGCCGGTTCGCGGCGTCTATTTCGACACGATGGTCGCTTCGTACGTGCTGGACCCGGAGCGGCTGTCGCACGGCATGGACAACCTGGCGTTGGACTTTCTCAACTACGAGTGCATCCCGATCGTCTCGCTCATCGGCAAGGGCAAGAACCAGCTCACGTTCGACCTGGTGGACCTGCCCGCGGCGGCGGAGTA
The DNA here is from genome assembly GCA_039679525.1 of Phycisphaerales bacterium. Lineage (GTDB taxonomy): Bacteria > Planctomycetota > Phycisphaerae > Sedimentisphaerales > Anaerobacaceae > PLanc-01. The sequence goes on from JBDKUU010000980.1 coordinate 2,793, forward strand.
TTCCGCGGAAGACGCCGACATCACGTATCAGCTCTACCTGTGCCTCAAGGATCGCCTGGAACGCGAGCCGACGCTCGACAAGCTGTTCCACGAGGTCGAGATGCCGCTGGTCGAAGTGCTGGCGGACATGGAGTGGGCCGGGGTCTCGATCAACACCGCTCTGCTTCGGCAGATGTCCGGCGAACTGGACCAGGCCCTCACCCACGTGGCCGAGCAGATCTATCGCGAGGCCGGCATGGTCTTCAACGTCGATTCGCCCAAGCAGCTCGCCGAGATTCTCTTCGACAAGCTCAAGCTCCAGCCGCCCCGACTGGGCAAGGCCGCCCGCAGCACCGACGCGGAGGTCCTCGAACAACTCGCCGATCAGAACGTGTTGCCCGGCATGGTGCTCGAGTACCGCAGTCTGGGCAAGCTCAAGAACACGTACGTCGACACGCTCAGCGCGCTGATCAATCCCAGGACCGGCCGAGTCCACACGTCGTTCAACCAGACGGTGACCGCCACGGGCCGCCTGTCATCGAGCAATCCGAACCTCCAGAACATCCCGGTCCGAACGGAACTCGGCCGCAAGATCCGCGGCGCGTTCGTGCCCCAGAATCCAGGCGACGTGATCCTCAGCGCCGATTACAGCCAGATCGAGCTTCGGCTCCTGGCCCATTTCTCGAAAGACGAGGCCCTGCGTGCGGCGTTCGCGGCCGATCAGGACATCCACAGGTTCGTCGCCTCTCAGATCTATGGCGTCCCGCTCGATAAGGTGACCAGCGAGCAGCGGTCCCGGTGCAAAACTGTCAATTTCGGCATCATCTACGGGCAGGGGGCTCTCGGCCTGGCCCGCAATATCGGCATGAGCACCGCCGAGGCCCGCCAGTTCATCGACCAGTACTTCGCCCGCTACGGCTCGATCCGGGCCTTCATCGACGAGTGTATCGCCAAGGCCAAGCGCAAGGGCTACGCCGAGACCATTCTCGGCCGGCGCCGCAAGATCGTGGACATCCGCAGCGCCAACCCGGGCCGCCGGGCCCAGGCGGAGCGGCTGGCCGTCAACACGGTG
>JBDKUU010000981.1:0-5469 GCA_039679525.1 Phycisphaerales bacterium
TGCTCTGGCCCAAGCACGGGCTGCCGATCGAGCCGAAGCCGGATGAGGAGGAGGTGATCCTGGGGCAGGTGGTGATGACGGACTTCGCCCGCGCCCAGGTGATCGATCGGCTGCTGGTCCACGAGCGACGGATCGAGAGCAGCCTATACCGCACGATGGCGCAATTGAGAAAAGAACGCGAGGCCCGCACGGCGGCAGAAGCCTCCCATTCGCAGGGCAATCCCGCGATCGATCGCGAGGTCAACAAGGTCAATCAGGTCAACAAGGTCAGTCAGGTCAATAGAGTCCTCCCCCCGCGTTCAAAGGGCGGCCTCGCAGTCGATCGAGAACCCGCGATTCCGGCGGAATTGGCTTCGTTTGGCGAAATCGCATCCGAAGAAGCGGCAAGCGATGGCTCTGACTTCCCACGTCAAACGTCCCACATCGCACTTGAAGAGAAGATAACGCCTCACGGCGTCACTACGAACGGGGAGGGGTGCGCGGCACAGGCTGCGGCTGAAATGCTTTGCGATCAACCTTGCGAAACGAAGCCAATCGAGAGGGAAGTATCAAGTGTGAAGTGTCAAGTTTCAAGTGAGGAGGGGCCGGTCTCCGATGGCGGGTCTGACTTCACACTTCACACATCAAACATCACACTTCGAGAGAAAGAGAAGATAACGCCTTACGGCGTCACTACGAACGGGGAAGAGCCCGCGGCGCAGGCTACGGCCGAAACGCTTCACGATCAATCTGCCGAAACGAACCCAATCCCGGGAGGCGGGGCGGGGAATCCTCTGTATAGTGCTTCGTGTGCTATGCGGCCGGATGGACCTCCCATTTCGATGCCTCATGGGTCCTCGCTGCTTCGTCTGCTGAGGGGCTGTCGTCCGTTCGCAGGATGGCGGAAGTTGGGTGATATTGCGGTAAGTTCCGTTCAGAACTGGGGTAGCGTGCAGATTCCTGTTGAAACAGCGTCCGAGAATCTGGTATAGAGGAAGGTGACCTGTACCTGCAATTCGCATTCTCACAAAACTCGAGTCTGCGGTGACTCGCAACGGAATGGAGGTGGTGAGAGCATCGCGTCAATAGACGCGAGCACGCCATGAAGGTCTATTGCGCGCCTTGTGCTGCGTCTCTGTTCCGAAATATTCCCAAGCTTTTTAGGAGGACGAACATGTGCAGAAAGTTGGTTCTGTTGGTCTCGATCCTGGCCGTGACTGCGTCGGCGCAGGCGGCGGGATTCAGTGACAATTTCGATACTCCCTTCAATTACCTGACCGACGGGTTGGGCGCTTATACAGGCATCCTCGGCGACGTCAACGCCTTGGACGCGTCCATCAGCCGGGAAGGTGCGTTGTACATGGAGACGACGGGCGCCAGTTGGGATCCGGGTCCGGGTCCCATGCTCTACGTCGAGGTCACGGGCGACTTTGTCGCGACCGTGAAAGTCGTCGACTTCGCGGGCACGCTGGCCGAGCGGGTCTTCAGCAACGACTGCGGCATCGCGGCCCGTGATCCGAACGGCAGCGAAGGCGCCGAGAACTGGGTCAGCATGAACTACTTCCCGACGTGGACAGGTTTCGTCGCCCGCAATACGACGAACAGCGCTCGCGCCGAAGTGGGCCAGACCGCCGGCATCTGGACGGGAGCCGATACGTTTGCCATCGCGGCCCAATATCCCTACATCCAGCTCGAACGCAAGGGCGCCGATTTCTACTTCCGGATCAGCTCCGACGGCGTGAACTTCCTTCCGTTGACCGATCCGGCGTACCTGGGCGTCTATGACGGCACCCAGACTCCGCTGGTCGTGAACCGGCCCGATCTGCCCGCGACGCTGCAGGTCGGCCTGATCAACGCCACCTACGACGTCACCACCGGCTACGCCGCGTTCGACGATTTCAGCATCGTGACGCCCCCGGTGTCCAAGGGCAATGTCGTCCTGGTGACCGAGAACCGCGACGTGAACGCCGACGGCGTCCGTGACGACCAGGGCCTCGAGGACTTCCTGGTTGCCGAAGGGTACACCGTGGACGTCCGGCCGGACTACTGGATCACGCTCGACCCGAACAAGGTCGCCGAGCTGGAGGCTGCGGACCTGGTCGTCATCAGCCGGGCCACCACCAGCGGCAACTACAACACGGCCGAGAAGATCGCGGCCTGGAACGGCATCACGACCCCCACGATCAACATGACGGTGTACCTGACGCGGGACATCCGGTTCAAGATGGTCCACAGCTCCACGATCGCGAATATCGCTCCGCTGATGATGCCTGTCGATCCGAATCACCCGGTGTTCGCCGGGGTTGAGCTGGATCCGAACGGCCTGGTCGCTTTGGACGCGACCGTGGGCACGGGCCAGACCTCGTTCCTCCAGACGCTGGACATGGGCAACGGCAAGCTGATCGCCAAGGGCGTCGGCGACTATGCCTGGATCGCCGAGTGGTCTCGCGGCGTCGAGTTCTACGCCGGGGCCGGTCAGTTCGCCGGCGGCAAGCGGATGATGTTCGTGGCCGGGACCCAGGAAGTGGGCGCCACGCCGCAGGGCGCGTTCAACCTCACCGAGGTCGGCAAGAAGATCTTCGCCAACGCCGTGGCCTACATGATCGCCCGGACGCCGATTGCGGTGCCCGTGGAGAACGCCAGCTTCGAGCTGCCCGGCACGGTCAAGATCAAGGGTTGGAACGGCGAAGGCGTTGCCGGCACTCCGGCCGTCGACGTCCCTGGCTGGGCCAGCGACACCGTCGTCGCGGACTCCGGCGTGGAGACCGGCTACACCGCCACCGACGGCGAGTGGACGGCCTTCATGAAGGGCGCGGATCCGTCGGTCTGGCAGTTGACGAACTACGTGATCGATGCCCAGGATGTCTTCGAGTTGAGCGTCGACGCCCGCAACACCTGGCAGGGCACGACGCTGCGGATGATCATGTTCTACGACGAGGAAGGCTTCCGCATCCCGGTGGCCTTCGCCGATGTGGCGCTCACGGACACCATGCAGACCTTCACGCTGACTTTCGACGCCAAAGAGGCTCCCGAAGTGGTCGGCAAGAAGATCGGCGTCGAGTTCGACAACGTCACGACGAACGGCGATAGCTGGATCGGTCTGGACAACGTGCGGCTGAGCGATCTCGAAGGCCGCTGATCCCACGGCTGCCTTTCAAAGCAGCAGTCAGTGAACAAGACAGGGCCCCTCCCTTCGTGGGAGGGGCTCTCTTTCTTCGTTCTTCGCGGCATCTGCGGAGATCGTCGCAACCGCCGGAGCTGCACGCCCGAAACGGTCGTGCAGGGGGAGTTCGTCGCGTGTGTGGCCTCCGGCTTGAACGCGAACGAGGCGTTCGCTTGCGGAGCGGGACGTGCGAGGGGGCGTGCAACGCCCCTCTGTGCTGGAGGCCCAAGGGGGGGGGCGGACAGGAGAGCCGTCGTTTGTGCGGGAAAACTTCATTTGCAGCAGAATGTTGCCAGTGATAAGATAACCATTGAACTATTGAGCCGGTGGCACAATTGGGCCATCAATCGTGGACTGTCGCAGGAGGCTGCTTGCCCGCGGCGGGAGGATGGCTATAATTGGACACGTTTCGAAGCAGAGAATGGTTGTTTGTTGCGAGGAAATCAGTTGGCGTCGAGAGTATACTTCATCAAGGCCTCTCTCAGCGACGGCGAGGCGGCGATTTCGGAGAAGGCCCGGGTTCTGTTCCGCGCCGGCGGGTTCGAGGGTTGTTTCCGGAAGAACGACTTCACCGCGGTGAAGGTTCACGTGGGCGAAGACAAGAACACCACGTACATCAAGGCCCCATGCCTCAAGGGGCTGGTCGGGGAACTGGTCCGGCTGGAAACCAAGCCGTTCATCACGGACACCAGCACCCTGTACACCGGCCGGCGTCACAACGCCATCGACCACGCGATTTTGGCCGCAGAACGGGGGTTCGGCGTCGAAGGGCTCGGGGTCCCGTTTATCGCCCCCGACGGGCTCTTCGGGACCGCCGAGACCCCGGTGCGGATCGACGGGGAGTTGGACCGCGAGGTCTCCATCGCGTCAGATATCGTCCGCTGCCAGTCGATCCTGTCGGTTGCCCACTTTACGGGCCACTGCGCCGCCTGTGCCGGGGCCACCCTCACAACCCTGGGGATGGGCTGCGCCAGCCGCAAGGGCAAGATGCGGCAGCATTCGGCCCTGAAACCGCAGGTGAAAGAGGGCAAGTGCGCCCGGTGCGGCGAGTGCCACAAACATTGCCCGGCCGACGCGATCTCGCTCGACGAGGTCCAGGCCCATATCGATAAGGACAAATGCATCGGTTGTGCCGAGTGCGTGGCGGTGTGCCGGTTCGACGCCATCGAATACGACTGGAAACAGGAGAATTCGATCCTTCAAAAGAGCGTGGCGGAGCACGCCAAAGGGGCTTTGAAGGGCAAGGAGGGGCGGGCGGTTTTCTTTAATTTTCTCATGTCCGTGACGAAGGATTGTGATTGCTTTGACCGACCGCATATGCCTACAATAGTCCCGGATATGGGAATTCTCGCGTCGATGGATCCGGTGGCGGTGGATCAGGCAGCGATCGACATGGTGGAGACTCGGGGCGGCAAGAGACTGCCCCAGCTTATCGGAAACAGCAGGTTGGACTGGCGGTACCAGATCGAGCATGCAGTCAAAATCGGGCTGGGCCGGGCTGATTACGAGTTGGTCGAAGTAAGCGAATGATGGTGTCGCAAAAGGTGGGAGTGCTATGTCTCTCGGGCAAATCATCAGAAGCAAGCGTGAGCAGTTGAACCTGACATTGGACGAGGTCAGCAACCGGGTGGGGTTCTCCAAGCCATACCTCTCCACCATCGAGACGGGCAAGGTCAAGAACCCGCCCAGCGACGAGCTGCTGACCCGGCTGGAGAAGGTGCTCAAGTTCGAGACCGGCCTGCTGCTGCACATCGCCCATCTGGAGCGGATGCCGTCCGACGTGCGGGGCGTCTACGAGTCCCGGGAGGCGGAGAACATCAGACTGCGCCAGGTCCTCCGCAAGGTCACTGAAAAGCGAAGCCAGAGCAGCGAGGTCAAGGAGCTGCTGGCCCAGATGAACGCGGATTCCAAGGACGGCAAGTCCGGCATGTCCGCGGGACGGCTGGTGCCGATCATCAACAAGGTCGCGGCGGGCTATCCGACCGATTTCAACGATCTGGATTACCCGGTGGGCATCGCCGACGACTATGTCCGGTGCCCGGACCTGCACGATCCGAACGCCTTCGCCGTGCGGGTCGTGGGCGACTCGATGGAGCCCCGGTTCCACGAGGGCGACATCGTGATCTTCTCGCCGTCGCTGGACGTCCGCAACGGCGACGACTGTTTCGTGCGTTTCACGATGCCCCACGAGACGACGTTCAAGCGGGTGTTCTTCGAGCGGGACAACAAGGTCCGCCTCCAGCCGCGGAACGAGCGATACTCGCCGACGATCATTGAGGGCAACCGCGTCGACGGCATCTACCGCGCCGTCATTCGTTACGAGCGGC
>JBDKUU010000982.1:0-1931 GCA_039679525.1 Phycisphaerales bacterium
CTCGCTCATCAATGTCCTGTTCAGCGGCTTCGGCGCCGCGACCACGACGAAGGCCCGTGGATATCAGGGCCAGGCCAATCCGATCAGTCCCGCGGACGCGTACCTGATCCTCGAAGCCGCGAACGAAGTGGTCATCGTCCCCGGCTATGGAATGGCCGCCGCCCAGGCCCAGCACGCCGTTCGCGAGTTGGCGGAGTTGCTGGAGGAGAACGGCGCCGAGGTGAAGTACTGCATTCACCCGGTGGCCGGGCGGATGCCGGGACACATGAATGTGCTGCTGGCGGAGGCTGACGTCCCCTACGAACAACTGGTTGAGCCGCAGGATGTGAACCCGACCATGGAGATGGTGGATGTGGCTCTGGTCATCGGCGCCAACGACGTCGTCAATCCGGCGGCCAAAGAAGATCGCAGCAGTCCCCTGTGGGGCATGCCGATCATCGAGGTGGACCGGGCCCGGACCTGTATCGTGCTCAAACGCTCGCTGAGTCCGGGCTTCGCGGGCGTGGACAATCCTTTGTTCTTCAAGAGCAACACGCGGATGCTCTTCGGCGACGCGAAAGCGACGATCACGGCCCTCGTGGCCGAGTTCAAGCAGTGAACCCGCTGGGCGGGAAATCCGAAACTCGAAATACGAAATCCGAAACAAGCACGAATGACCAAAGCTCGAAATTCAAAACGGCTCGCGCGAATCCGCGACAGCGTTTCGGTCATTTGGATTTCGTGCTTTGGGATTGTTTCGGATTTCGTATTTCGAATTTCGGATTTTCTCCTCATGTTCCCGCCGGGCTCATCGCCTCGGTCCTCTCTTCGATCGGCACATATCGCCTGGGTTCGGGTCCGACGTACAGCGCCTTGGGCCGGTACAGCTTGTTGTCCTTTCGCTGTTCGAGGATGTGGGCGAGCCAGCCGGGGGAGCGGGCCGCCGCGAAGATGGGCGTAAACAGGTATCGCGGGATGCCCAGCAGCGTGTACACGGCCCCCGAGTAGAAGTCCACGTTGGGATACAGCGGCTTGCCCTCCATGCGGACGCGGAATTCGTCTTCGATCTTCTTGAGGAAATCGTAGAGGCGATGGTCGTTCTTCTCGTCGGACAACTCCTGCAGCAACTGCTCCATCACAACAGCACGGGGATCCGTCGTCTTGTAGACGCGATGTCCCATCCCCATGACTTTCTCATGAGCGCCGAGTGTCTGGTCGAGCCAGGGGCCGATGTTCTGGGGCGATCCGATCTCGTCGAGGGCGTCCATCACCCGTTCGTTTGCGCCGCCGTGCAGGAACCCGGCCAGAGCGCCGATGGCCGCCGAGACGCTGCAATAGCAGGTGGAGTACGTGGAGGCCACGACCCGGGCCGTGAACGTCGAGGCGTTGAAGCCGTGCTCGGCGTGCAGAACCAGGCAGGTGTCGAGGATGCGTCCTTCTTCCGGCGAAGGGTCTTCGCCGCGGAGCAGATAGAGGAAATTCGCTCCGTCGGAGAGGTCGTCCCGCGATTCGAGAAAGCTCTTGCCTTCCTTGAATCGCTGATAGGCGCCCAGCACCGGCAGCATCTGGGCCACCTGGTGGAGCGTCTGGCGGCAGTTGCAGGTGGCCGAGTGCCGGATCACGTGCTCGACCGTGCTGCTGAGGTAGGCGATGACCGACTGGAGCAATTCCATGGGCGAGCCTGCGGGCGGAAAGTGCTCGATCATGTCCCGGACCGGCTGCCGCAATTCCCGGCTGCTCCGCATTCTGTGCGAGAAATCCTCCAGTTCCTCTCTGGAGGGCAGTTCCTCATAGAGCAACAGGTAGGCCGTCTCCTCGAAAGTGGAGCATCGGGCCAGATCATCGATGGAATACCCTCGATAGTAGAGTCGTCCGTTGGCCCCGTCGATTTGGCAAATCGTGGATTCGGCCGCGATGACCCCTTCGAGTCCTTTCGAATAGGTGGTGTCTGT
>JBDKUU010000983.1:0-1666 GCA_039679525.1 Phycisphaerales bacterium
GATGGAGCGGGACTTGACCGCGGTCCAGAAGTCGATCTGCAGGTTGAAGCCCGCCATGTAGAACATCGAGTAGCCGACGATGATCAGGCCGGCCATGATCAGGTACCGGGCCTGAACCTTCGCGACGAGCGAGCCTGCGATCGGCATCATGATCAAAGTGAGAATCCCGCCGGGCGAGAGCACCATCCCCGCCAGCATGGCGGTGTAGCCCAGAAGCTGCTGCAGGAAAACCGGCAACAGGAGAAGGCTGCCGTAGAGAATGAAGCCGAGCGTGAACATCGACACGACGCCCATCGCGAAGTTGCGGTCCTTCAGGAGCCGGAGATCGATGACGGGCGACCGGGTGACCAGTTCCCACACGATCAGCACAGTCAGACTGACCAGCGAGATGATCCCTGTCGCGACGATCAGATTCGATGCGAACCAGTCCTCCGTCTGCCCCTTGTCGAGAAAGATCTGCAGGCAGCCGAGCCCCAGGCAGATGAGACCCAGGCCGATATAGTCGATCCTGATGCGGCCCGTATCCCGGCCCCTCACATACGGCGGATCGGAGACGAACAGGCTCGTCATGAACAGCGAGAGCATTCCCACCGGGACGTTGATGAAGAAGATCCATCGCCAACTGAAATTGTCCGCGAGCCATCCTCCCAATGTGGGGCCGACGATCGGCGCAACGACCACGCCCATCCCGAAGACGCCCATGGCCATGCCGCGTTTCTCCGCCGGGAAGCTCTCCAGCAGGATAGCCTGGGAAATCGGCTGCAGGGCGCCGCCGCCCATGCCTTGAAGGACGCGAAAGATGATCAACAGGCCGAGGCTCGGCGCGATGCCGCACAGGAAAGAGCTGAGCGAGAACAGGGCCACGCACACGAGAAAGACGTTCTTCCTGCCGAAGAGAGAGGCAAGCCACCCGGTGAGCGGCAGCACGATGGCGTTGGAGACCAGGTACGAGGTGAGCACCCAGGTGCTCTCCTGCACGTCCACGGCGAGCCCGCCCGCGATGTGCGGCAGAGCGACGTTGGCGACGCTCGTGTCGAGCACCTCCATGAAGGTGGCCAGCATCACCGTCATGGCGATCACCCAGGGGCTGACCGGATTGATGATGGATGACTGGCGATCGATGATTGCCTCAGCCATGCTCCCCCTGCGTCAATCGACAATCATCGATCGTTTACGTCCCGAATCCAGACCTTGGCCGTGACGGACATTCCGAGGACCAGGCGACGATTGGGGTCGGGCGGCTCGTCGAAGGTGATCTTCACCGGGACCCGCTGGACGATCTTGACGAAATTGCCTGTCGCGTTCTCCGGCGGAAACAGGCTGAACGCCGCTCCCGTGCCCGCCTGGATGCTGTCGACGCGCGCGTCCCAGACGACGCCGGGATAGGCGTCCACCCAGACCGTGGCCCGCTGGCCCGGCCGCATGAGCGTCAACTGGGTCTCCTTGTAGTTGGCGATGACGTACATGCTGTCGGGCACGATGGCCACGAGAGGCTGGCCGACGTTGACGTACGATCCGACCTCGACGTTCCTCTGCGTCACATAGCCCGCCGTGGGCGAGCGAATCCTCGTGTACGACAACTGCAACCGGGCCTCGTCGACGGCTACCTTGGCCTCCGCGGTCTTGGCGCTGAGGGCCGTCAAGTGCCCCTCGGCCGCGATGAGAC
>JBDKUU010000984.1:0-2481 GCA_039679525.1 Phycisphaerales bacterium
GGTACTGCGACGCCGAGAGAATGGTACTGGCGTACACTGGAGCTGTGAGTGCAATGATTTTGAAGAACCTCTTTGTCTATCCGAAACTGCCCGACAACCTCAACAAGCTTCATCAGCTCGCGTGCAACCTCTGGTGCACGTGGAATCACGAGGCGATTCGGCTCTTCTACCGCATCGACCCGCAGCTCTTCCGCCGGGTGAACCACAATCCGATCCAGTTCCTCGTCAATCTCCCGAAGGAGCAGATCCGCCAGTTGTCCCACGACCGGGGCTTTCTGTTCCAGCTCGACGAGGTCTGGCAGCAGTTTCAGCAGTACCTGCAATACAACGAGCGGTTCAAGACCACGTATGACGGAACCCTCGACGAGAAAGACATCGTGGCCTACTTCGCCATGGAGTTCGGGCTGCACGAGTGCATTCCCATCTACGGCGGCGGCCTGGGCGTCCTGTCGGGCGATTTCCTCAAGGCCGCGTCCGACGTGAATCTTCCCGTGGTCGGCGTCGGCCTGGTCTACAAGTACGGGTATTTCACCCAGCGAATCACCGCCAGCGGCGAGCAGTACGAGCAGTCCGCGGAATTCGACAACCACCTGATCCCGATGCACGAGGTCCGCGGCCCCGAGGGAGATCTCGCCTACATCGACATGCAGATTCTCGACCAGAAGGTCAGGATCAAGCTCTGGGAGATCAGCGTCGGCAAGACCCGGCTCATCCTCCTCGACACCGATCTGGAGGAGAATCCGCCGCACGTGAGGGACATCACGAACGAACTCTACGTCGCCGCTCGGACCAAGCGGTTCCAGCAGGAGCTGGTCCTGGGCATCGGCGGCGTCCGGGCTCTCGAACGCCTCGGCATCGATCCCAAGATCTACCACATCAATGAAGGCCATTCCACGTTCCTGATCCTGGCGAGGCTCCAGCGGCTGATGCTGAGGGAGAAGCTCGGCTTCATGGAGGCCAAGGAGATGATCCGGGCCTCCACGGTGTTCACCACCCACACGCCGGTGATTGCCGGGAATGAGAACTTCGACGCGGGCATGGTCAGGGAGTACATCGAGCACGAGGTCCAGACGTTGGGCCTGCCCTACGACGAATTCGCCGCCCACGGCTACATCAACGGCGACACGAAGACCTTCTGGCTGCCGGCCCTGGCCATGCGGTTCGCGCGGCACCTCAACGCGGTGTCGCTGATGCACCGGGACGTGTCCCGGCGGATGTGGGCGGGACTGTTCCCCGATCAGCCCGAGAGCGAGATGCCGATCGACTACGTCACCAACGGCGTGCACCATTCCTGGCTCAGCGAGCCCTTCATCGACCTGTTCAAAAGGCACGTGGGTTCGGACTACGTCCACAGCGCGTGCGACCCGCAGACCTGGGACCGCGTCCTGTCGGTTCAGGAGGATGAGATCTGGGAGGCTCACCACCGCAACAAGCAGAGCCTCATCACCTACATCCGCAAGAAACTGGCGGACGACTTGGCTTCGCGGGGGTACATCGAGTCCAAGGTCCTCAAGCTGACCCGCGCCCTGAACCCCGAGTTCCTGACCATCGTCTACGCCCGGCGGTTCGCCCGGTACAAGCGGGCCACGCTGATCCTGCGGGACAAGGACCGGCTGGCCAAGATCCTGACCAGCTCGACCAAGCCCGTGCAGCTCGTCTTCGCGGGAAAGGCGCACCCGGCCGACACGCTGGGCAAGAACATGATCCGCGAAATCATCGACTTCGCCAAGAGCTATCAGCTTGAGGACCGCGTGGTCTTTGTCGAGAACTACGATATGAACGTCTCCCGCCACCTGGCCTGGGGAGCCGACGTGTGGCTCAACAACCCGGTGAAGGAGAATGAAGCCAGCGGCACCTCCGGCATGAAAGCCGCCATCAACGGCGTGCTGAACCTCAGCGTCCTCGACGGCTGGTGGCCCGAGGGCTACAACGGCCGCAACGGCTGGGCCATCACCGGCGCCGAGTACAGCAATCAAGTCGAGATGCAGGAGGCCGCGGAGGCCGAGCAGATCTACGACTTGATCGAGTCGGAGATCAGCGAGCTCTACTACGACCGCAATGAGGCCGGCGTGCCCGTCCGCTGGGTCGAGATGATGAAACAGTCCGTTTCCTCCATCTGCTGCCAGTTCAACATGAATCGCGTGCTGGCCGAGTACACGGACAAGTTCTACGCGCCGTCGAAGGCGTTGACGGAGGATCTGGCCCGCAACAACCACGAATCTCTCAAGAACGCGCTGCGCGACGCCCAGGAGATCAACCGGCTCTGGGACAAGATCCGAATCAGCGGCCTGACCACAAGCGTGGACAAGAAGGACGTGGTCGCCGAGGGCGAGCACGTCGAGGTCGCCTGCTCGGTGGACCTGGACGGCGCGCCCGCCAGTCTGTTCCAGGTCGAGCTGTTCTATCTGCTCCGCGACACCAACGAGCACCGGATCGTCCCGATGCAGGCCCGCAATCCCTCGGGCAACCGGGTCGTCTTCG
>JBDKUU010000985.1:0-5991 GCA_039679525.1 Phycisphaerales bacterium
TCGCCCACGCGAGGGTGCACATCGTCAGCCCCGAGCAGAAGCTCTTCACGTCCGACGAGGAGCAGACGAGCGCGTCGGTCGTGCTGCGACTGCGTCCGGGCTACCGGCTCAGCGGCACGAACATCGCGGCGATCACGCATCTGGTCTCCGGCAGCGTCAAAGGCCTCAAGGCCGAGAACGTCACGATCATCGACAGCGACGGACGGCTCCTCTCGGGCAAGGGCGATTCGACCCTCGCCTCCGGGGCCAGCACCGCGCAGGACTACAAGGAACGCGTCGAGCAGGGACTGGTCCGCAAAGCCGAGGACATGCTCAGCGCGGTCCTGGGACCCGGGCGGGCCTCCGTCCAGGTCAGCGCCGTGATCGATATGAACAGCATCAGCACGGTCACGGAGACCTACGATCCCACGGGCAAGGTCGCGACGAAAGAAGAAATCACCAGCAAGTCGGAGATGGGCGCCGCGGCCGCCGGCGGACAAAAGCCTGCGCCGGGCTCGACAAAGAAGGATGAAACCACCACCACCGAATACCAGGTCGGCAAGACCGTCAAGCAGCAGACCGTGCTGCCGGGAGAGATCAAGTCGCTGTCGGTGGCGGCTTTCGTCGATCTGACCGTGGACCCCAATCAGCCGGGCGCCGCCGCTCAGCCGGCCGCGGGCGGCCAGCCGGCGATGATCATGACCCTCGTAGACGTCGAGCAGGTCATCCGCATGGCCCTGGGTCTGAAAGAAAGCGATTCCCTCAAGGTCGTCAACGCCCGATTCCACCGCTCGGCCGCGACTCCGATCGAAGACGAGGTGGAATCCCCCTGGCCGACGTACCTGGCCATGGCCCGTCAGCTTTCGTTGGGCGTCATGGCGGTTTGCGCCGTGGTGGTCCTGCGGATCTTCAGCCGGGCCAAACGCAAGGCCGTCGCCGCTCCGGTGGTTCAGGGACAGAGCCTGACCCTGCCTCAGCAGTTGCCGCAGGGCGAAGAACCCGAAGGTCTGCTGCCGCCTGGAGAGATCATTGCCGAGCCTCTGCTCATGAGACGCCAGATCGCCAGCGCCCTGAAACAGAATCCCGACCAGGTCAGGCAGATGTTCCTGAGCTGGGTTGAAGAGAAGGAGTAGAAGCACCGTGCCTCTGACCGGCAAACAACGAGCCGCATTGCTGCTGACCAGCCTGGACGCCGCCACCGTGGCCGAGCTGCTCAAGGGAATGGACCCCAAGACCGTGCAGGAACTGGCGGTGGAGCTGAGCTACCTGGACGCCGCGGGCCAGCGCAATGACCAGCAGACCGTCGACGTCGCCAAGCAGTTCTGCAAATCGCTCCAGCAGAACGTCGGCTTCAGCTTCAAAAGCTTCCTGAAAGAAATGCTCCGCAACACGGTGGGCGAAGAGCAGGCCCGGCGAATCCAGCAGGAGATCCAGGACCTCCTCGAACGGCGCGACCCCTTCATGCCCCTTCGCTCGGCGGACACGCAAAGCCTGACGGCGGCGCTGGACGGCGAGCATCCGCAGGCGATCGCCGTCGTCCTGTCTGAGTTGCATCCTCGTCGCGGATCCGAAGTCCTCGCACAACTTAGCGAGGAGGTGCGAGTCAGCGTCATCAGCCGGATGACCACCGTCGCAAGCGTCACGCCGGAAGCAAAGATGAGGATCGCCCAGATGGTCCGCACCCGGCTCGACGGCGACGGAGGTTCGCAGGGAGGAGGGGCTCGGGTCCGTCCCGACCAGGCCCTGCGAAAAGTCGCCGTGATCGTGCGAAACCTCGACAAAGAGGTCCGCGACGGAGTGCTCGAGGCCATCGGGCAGAAGGATCAGGAGGCCGCGGAGAAGATCAGCAACCTGATGATCGTTTGGGAGGACGTTCCGCTGGTGGCCGACCGCTCGATGCAGCAGGCGCTTCGCGGCCTGGACGAGCGGCAGTTGGCGCTGGCGCTCTACGAGGCTCCGGAAGAAGCCCTCAAAAAGGTCAAGTCCAACATCTCCGAGCGCGCCGCGACCATGTTGACCGAAGAGGCGGCCTTGATGTCCTCGCCGAAGAAGGACGACGTGCGGCAGGCCCGCGAGAGGATCGTCAACGCCATGCGCGAGCTCAACAAAAAGGGCGAGCTGATGTTCGAGGAAGAATAGTCGATGCCGGCGATGCTGACTCTCCAACTCGGTCATCGAATCGGAGCCGTCCGTTTGTTCAGTGCGGCCGAGGAGGCGTCTGCGCCTCCGGCGCCGGCCCAGAACAACGACGAGCAGGCGGCGGCCGAGCGAATCGAGAGCGTCATCCAGGCCGAACGGGCCCGCATGGCGACGGAACTCGACCGGCAGAAGGGACAGTTCTCGCAGTCCTGCCAAACCGTCGACGCCATCGCCGCCAACCTCGACAAGCTCTACCAGGAGACGCTGGCCGACAACCGCGCGGACGTCGTCAAGCTCGCGGTCGAGATCGCCCGCAAGATTCTCCAGTACAAAGTGTCGCAGGGCGACTACGACATCCAGGCCATCGTCGAGGAGGCCCTCAAGCGAGCCCCGGCCCGCCAGAACATCGCCATCCGCCTGAATCCGGACGATCTGGGGCCCTGCCAGAAACACCAGCAGGAGAATCCGGGCACTCCGTTCGCCGAACTGACGTTCACCGCCGACTGGAGCGTCGGCCGCGGCGAATGCCTGGTGGAGACGCCCAAGGGAATCGTCAAATCGTTCATCGAAGAGCAACTCGGCCACATCGCCGAGGCGCTCCAGAAAGTGGAATAAGGTAGGGTATGCCGGAAACGGTCAGCCGTCGGACAATCGATTTCAGCAAGTACTACTCGGCCCTGGAGACCGTCAATCTGATGGACTGCCAGGGCTGCGTAGTCCGCGTCACCGGCTCGACCGTGGAATCGGCCGGCCCGGTGCTCGGCCTGGGCTCCTTGTGCGGGATTCACACCCACGACGGCCGGCGAATCCTCGCCCAGGTGGTGGGTTTCCGCCAGGACCATTTGATCCTGCTGCCCCTGGAGCACATCGAAGGCGTCTCGCCGGGCGACGCGGTGACGGCCAGGACCACGCCGCGGCACATCCTGCTCAGCGACAAGGTGCTCGGCCGCGTTCTGAACGGCCTGGGCGAGCCGATCGACGACAAGGGCCCCCTGCCCTCGGGCGACAAGTGTCCCCTCGACGTGAACAGCCCCCCGCCATTGACGCGGGAGAAGATCACCAAGCCGCTGGCCCTGGGCATCCGATCGATCGACGGCATCATGACGACGGCGAGAGGCCAGAGAATCGGCATCTTCGCCGGCAGCGGCGTCGGCAAGAGCGTCCTGCTCGGCGACATCGCCGTGTCCAGCGACGCGGCGGTCAACGTCGTGGCCCTGATCGGCGAGCGAGGCCGCGAGGTGCGGGAGTTCCTCGAAGAGAACCTCGGGCCCGAGGGTCTGGCCCGCAGCGTGGTGGTGGTCGCCACGAGCGACACGCCCCCCATCCAGCGGGTCAAAGCGGCTTTCGTCGCGGTGACCATCGCCGAGTACTTCCGGGAAAGAGCCAAGAACGTCCTGTTCATGATGGATTCCCTGACGCGGTTCGCGCAGGCGCAGCGGGAGATCGGCCTGGCGGCCGGGGAACCGCCCGCGACGAAAGGGTATTGTCCCAGCGTGTTCGCCCTGATGCCCCGGCTGATCGAGCGGCTGGGCTGTTCCCAGACCGGCAGCATCACGGGCATTCTGACGGTGCTGGTCGAGAACGACGACCTGACGGATCCCGTGGCCGACAGCGCCCGCAGCCTGCTGGACGGGCACGTCGTTTTGTCGAGGAAACTCGCCGACCGGGGGCACTACCCCGCCGTGGACATCTTGAAGAGCATCAGTCGATTGATGTCGTCCGTGGTCAGCGACGAGCACCGCGCCGCAGCCCAGAAACTCCGGGAAATCTACGCGACCTATGCGGACGCCGAGGACCTGATCAACATCGGCGCCTTCTCGCCGGGCAGCAACCGGCGGATCGACGGCGCGGTCAGCCTGATCGACAAGATCAACGAGTTCCTCGTCCAGGGCGTCCGCCAGAGAACCCCGTTCGACGAGACCGTCACGAGGCTGGTTTCGATCACGCGGGCCTGGGACAAGCTGCTGAGCAGCAAGAACAACTGATGCCATTGATGATGGATGAAGGATTATTGATGATTGAAGTGGAGAAAAGACTGATGATGGGCGTCGACCGATTGTGGATTGCCCCGGGAGTACGGACTGCTCGTTCCGGGCAATCATCAATCATCCATAATCCATCATCAATTCGCAGATCATGAAACGATTCGCGTGGCGTCTTCAGCGGGTGCTGGACGTCAAAGCCAAGGAAGAGCAGCTTCGGCGAACCGAGCTGTTTCGGCTCACCGAGCTTCTGACCGCGAAGCGCGGCGAGTTGCTCATGCGTCGGCGGATTCTCGAGAACCTGCTGGCCGACATCCGCAGCGATCGGTCGCCGGATCGGCTGGGCTCGCAGGCGTTCTTCCTCCAGCGAGCCGCGGTGGACGACGAGCAGATCCGCAAACTCAAGGAAGAAATCGTGGTGCTGGAGGTCCGGCACAAGGAGAAGACCGCCGAGGTGCTGGCCGTCCGGAGATTCAAGGAAGGCCTGGAGCGACTCCGGGAACAAGCCAAAGAGGAGTACATCCGCGAAGAGGAACGGCTGGAGCAGAAGGAGTCCGACGAGAGAACGACGGTTTCCTTCTCCCGCCGGGAGAATGTCGGATAGACGCGAGGAAGGCGGGATCGAGAGACCATGACGTTTCACGGCTTAATGAGGAGCAGAACAGGTGAGTAAAAAAGTCATCATCATCGCCGCGGTGGTGGGAATGGTCGCTTTCGCCGGATCGTTCGCCACGGGATGGCTCACCCGACCCAAACCCGCCGCGGGCGCCTCGGAGCCGAATCAGTCGGCCGCCGCCCAGGAAAACGAGGCTGCGAAAGGACCTGCGCCCCGGGTCCCGCCGCCGAGCCTCTCTCCCGCGATGGCGCTATCCGGCGAGCAGGGCTCGTCCGCAACGAGCATGACGGAGGAACAGCTCAAGGACCTGATCGTCGAGGTCCGGGAGAAGATCCAGCAGTACGACCAGAAGCTGGCCGAGGTGGAGAAGGAGAAAGAGCGGCTGGCAATCGCCCAGCAGACGCTGAAGAAGGACATCGAGACGCTGAACAACCTGCGGGTCGAGCTGGCTGCGAGCGTGGCGGATGTGAAGAGCGAGCGTGAGATGCTCCTCAAGACCCGGGTGGAAGTCGCCACGGCGGAGAAGACCAACCTGGTCGCCATCGCGGCCGCCTACGACAAGATGGACGCGGCGGGCGCCAGCCAGATTCTGACCAACATGGCCACCGGCGCGTCGAAGAACGGAACCGCGGCCTCATCCGCCGCCAATCTGGACGACGCGGTCAAGATCCTGTTCTTCATGCAGGACCGGACCAAGGCCAAGGTGCTGGCCGAAATGGCCAATCAGGAACCCGCCTTGGCGGCCCTGCTGAGCCAGAAGCTCAAACAGGTCCAGGAGATGAAGTAGCCGCGACATCTTCGCAACTGTGCGAGACGCCCTTCCCGGGCGGTGTATAGTATCTTGACACAGTCGACCCGCCTCTCGTCACGAGACGGATTTATGCCGGTTCTTGCCCGATCACGAGGGACACGCCGCCGGCGGCACACCATTTGCAGTATCCTCTCGACAACGGCGCGTTCTGCGCGGCCCGCTCGTGAACGGACCCGCGTGCGACGGGGACGACATTGAGGTCCATGCAAAGGTGAACGGAAGCCAAAAGGGAATCGCAGCTCTGTGCATCCTCCTGATCGTAGGAGGCGGATGGGCCGGCCTGGCGTCGCGATACACCAGCCAGGCGGCGCAGGTCTCGCCCCAGGCCGGGTCCGGGGCCGGACCGCGTTCGTTTCTGACCAATCCCAATTCCTCCCCGTTGACCGCGACGGGCCTCGACAACAACGGCCTGATCCTGCGAATGTTGCTGGCGGTGGGCGCCGTGGTCGGGCTGGGCGTCGTGG
>JBDKUU010000986.1:0-8875 GCA_039679525.1 Phycisphaerales bacterium
TGAACCACGTGCGGCACCGTCCGCCCCGCGAGCTGCTGAGCGTTCTGGGCCTCTCGCGAAGGAAGTGTCCCGCGTTGGACGCACAGTGGCTGGAGACCCTGCTGGCAGGCTGTTTCCACACGCACGCGAAATCGTTCGAAGCCCACAAGGGACTCTTCCAAGCCATCCTCCGCGACGCCAAGCGGATCGGCATCGTCGAACGGCGGGAGGTCAGCCTTCGCAGCATCGCGAAGATCGCCAAGCTCCTGATTCGAAGCGCGTCAAAACTCAAGAGCGTCGACGACATCGTGCGGCTGGAGACGCAATCTCTGGGCCCAGACCTGCGGATGGTGATCCTGACCGACTTCATCCGCCGGGCCGACTTCCCGAGCGACCCGACCGACGTCAAGCCGGTCAAGAGGTTGGGCGTCGTGCCCATCTTCGAACAGATCCGACGAGGCAACACAGGCATCACGAAGCTGGGGATTCTCACAGGAACCTTGACTGTTGTCCCCATCGATTCGCAGGAGACTCTGCATGCCGCCGCTCCGTCGCTGGGTCTCGATCCGGCCGATCTCGCATTCAAGCCCCTTGCTCACGACCCGCGGTTTTGCGAAGTGGCGATTCGCGGGGCGGACAAGCAAAAGATGGTCGCTCTGATCACCGCCCTGTTCAATCGGGGCGGGGTCAATATCCTGGTCGGGACGACATCGCTTCTCGGCGAAGGCTGGGACGCGCCCTCCGTGAACTCGCTGATCCTGGCCAGTTTCGTGGGCTCGTTCATGCTCTCGAACCAGATGCGGGGCCGGGCCATCCGCACGCAGGAAGGCCGACCTGACAAGACCGCGGACATCTGGCACCTCGTCTGCCAGGAGCCCGACGCGCCGCAACTCAACGAGGATATGGAGACGCTGGCCCGGCGGTTCAAGTCCTTCGTCGGCGTATCCTTCACGAAGCCGCGAATCGAGAGCGGCCTGGGACGCCTGGGGCTCGGCCGACCGCCGTACGCGGCCGCGAGAATGGAGCACATCAACGCCGTGATGCAGCGAAAGGCCTGCGACCGGCCCAGGCTCATCCGCGACTGGGAACGGGCCCTCGCCTCGGCCAAGCAGTCCGACATGGCCGAACAGGTGGCGGTGCTTGAAGCCGCCCTGCCGCGGGACTTCGTCTTTCGCAATGCGATCCTGGCCCTGCTGTGGCAAGCATGCCTCTGGGCGGTCGCTGCCATCTCTTTCCTGATGCGATCTCGCGGCGCCGAATCCAGAGACCTCTTGCTCATCCTGTCGATCGCATCGACCTTGGCGGCTGTAGCCGCCCTGCCCACGTGCGTCCGGGCCCTGTGGCGGCTCCTCTGGCACGGCCCCGTCGCATCGAGCATGCGGCAGGTCGGCAAAGCGGTTCTCAAGGCGATGGTCCAGGCGAGATCGATCGAGACCGACTTCGCCCGATTGCGGGTGGTTGCCCGCCGGCTCGACTTTGGGCTCGTCGGCTGCTCGCTCAAAGGCGGCTCGACACGGGAACGATCGGTCTTCCTGGAGGCCATACAGGAGCTGTTCGGCCCGATCGAAGATCCCCGCTACGTCTTGGTCCGCAAGTCTTCGCGGAGCTGGTTCGCCCGCAAGGACTACCATTCAGTGCCCCAGGCTCTCGGCAAGAACAAGGAGGCCGCCGAACACCTGTGTACGCTGTGGCAGCTCCGCGTCGGACCGGCGGACCTGGTCTACACGCGCGCGCCGGAGGGTCGTCGTTTCCTCGTGAACGCCCGCGCACGCTCGATCGCCAGAGGCTTCCCACGGCTGGCCGAGCGATTCAAATCCTGGCAATGAGAAATCCATAGACAAAACGAGGGGGGATCGACCGTCTCTTCTTGTGAATAGATGGCAATGCCGGGGATCGTGCTTTGGACAAGCTATCGGCTGACGAATCGATACGAGCGGCGTTGGCACGGGACGACCCGGCCGCAGTGGAGTTGATCTGGGGCCGGTACGCTCGGGATCTGTTCGCGTTCCTCCAGGCGTCGCTGTGTTCGAAACATGACGCGGAGGACGTTCTCCAAGCTGTCTTCGTTCGAATTGCCTGCAAACGCCGACACCTGGCCAAGGCCCGTTCGCTGGACGCGTACGTCTACACGATCGCCCGGCGTGAGATGGTCGGGCTCCTCAGGCAACGGCGGCGCAAGCCCACCTCCCATGCTTCGCTCGACGCTTGGCTTGAGGCCGCGGAGGCCCGCGGCGACAAGACCGACCTGGTCGACGAAATGCAGACTGTCCTGGCCCAACTGCCCCAGGCGCAGCGGGAAATCGTGGTCATGAAGGTATACAGAGACAAGACGTTTCGGGAGATCGCCGAATCGCTCAAGCTGTCGCTGAACACCGTCGCCAGCCGCTATCGGTATGGCATCGAGAAGCTCAAGGCTCTGCTGAAGGATCCGGGATCATGAACAGCAACGATGAGGAGTACACCAAGATCGAGAGGCTCCTGAAACGAGCCCGTCCGACGGAGCCGTCGGCCGAGTTGAAGAGCCGAGTTCTGCACGCCGCACGAGAGACTTGGCTGGGCGCGTCGGCGGGCATCCCGTGGCAAACCCCCGTCCGGCGTCTCATTGTATCCGCGGTGGCCGCGACGATCGTGGTCTCGCTCGCGAACGTCTATGCCGACCGAGCATTCGCCCCCGGATCCGTGAGCATGCCCGCCGCGGGATACATGGAGCCCTGCGAGATCGATGTCATGGCGGAATCCGATACGCCGCAGATCTACTTTGCAGCCACAGCAGTTCGAGCGGCCCAACCCGACGCATCGACGCTGTTCGACCACCTGGAGAAAGTCCGAGAGACTCTGCGCGAAGTGGATCGGGACGAGAGTTCAGGCGGATCGATGCCGATCCCGCCCGGAAGCCGCCTGCATCAAGTCCCGTCGAGCGTGAATTCCTAACCTCCCAGAAAGAGAGACGTCATGAAGAGACGAACCGCGAGAATTCTGACCGTCCTGGCTGTGCTCGTCATTGGGCTGGGCGTGGTGTATGCTGTCGCCGTAGCCATATCAGCGGCCCGACTCCGCGACGCCTACGCCGCGATCGAAAAGGCCGGGCGGCCCATGAACCCAGGGGCTGTGATTCCGCCGACGGTGCTCGATACGGAGAACGCCATGCCGCTCTACCAGAGCGCGGCCCTGCTGCTCAAGGCCCAGCCGGCTCCGCTGAAGCAGAGCGACCAGAAGGAAAAGGATCTGCTCGATTACCTCGGCAAACTCAGCGGCTCGCTGGCTGACGGCTCCGTCGATCCCAACGGACTGGCAGAGTTACAGGAACTGCTCCAGCGCGACGTGGTGTCCCAGGCGTTGGCCATCGTCCGCCAGGGAACGGAACGTGACGCGTGCCGATTCGAGCGGGATTACGCCAACGGCCTTCAGACGTACCCGCCCCTGCTGGACTTTCCAGCTTTGTCGCAGGTACTCGGCGCCAAGGCTCGTCTGGAAGCCCGGGCCGGCCGCCCCGCAGCCGCGTGGGAGCTGGCGCAGATCCAGTTGAAGTTCACGGATGCCCTGCGGCAGGAGCCGTCCTTCATCTGTCAGTTGCTGAGGTTCCGAATGGTCGAATTGTCCTGTGAGACGATCCAGGAGATCTGCCGGACTGCCCCGCCGGACAGACAGCAGTCTGAGAAAATCGTGGACTTTCTTGCCACGTTGGACGGAATCGAACCGCTGATGCTGGCCCTCGATGGGGAACGATTGCTCATAGGCGAACGGCTCTTCACCATGCCGAAGACCCAGTTGCGGGAAACGCTGCGAAGAGAAGTGCTCACCGAAGAGCCCATGTCGGACCTTTTCTATTGGGGGCTGTACCATCGAATTACGTTCCGACCGAGCTTCCTCGCCGACCATGCGGCCTACCTGAGAACCATGCATCAGGCCGCCGCCATGTTCGAGCGTCCGTATTCGCCGGCCGATCGAAAGGAGCCGGATTTCGGCAAGCGCCATCTCACAAACATGTTGGTGCCGGCCGTATGGCGCATCAGGGAGATCCACCTGGAGATGGTCGCGAAGGTCCGTATGACAATCGCCGGTCTGGGCGTGATTCAATACAAGCAGGACCACGCAACGTTTCCGCAGACGCTCGATGTACTGGAAGTCAAGAACCTTGGCGACCCATTCGACGACCAACCGTTGCGGTATCGCGTCGAACCCGAGGGCTTCCTTCTCTACAGCATCGGCGGAGACCAGAAGGACAACCACGGCGTTCCCCGACAGCCCAAGGCCAGGCCCAGACAGAAGGAGGATTTCGATCTCGTCTGGCGATTCGCCGCGTCATAGTCGTCCACGACGCGAGTTCTCGTCGATTCTATCCAATCCAGTCTTGCGTGTAACCTTCCATCCGGGATGGCGTACAATAGGGAGTGCGCCTGGTCCGGTTGGCGTGGATCATGTAGATTGACGAAAGGAGTGAATGATGAGCATCAATGCATCGAGGATAATTCTGATCGCGGGTTTGGGGCTCGCGGCCGGGCCGGCGTTCGCGGCGCCGCTGCAGAGGAGCGAGGTCAATCCGGCGGCCAACTGGGTCGCCCACGTCGATCTGGAGGCCTTTCGCAACTCCGCCATCGGCAAGCTCGTTCTGACGGAACTCCAGAACAGCGGCTTGAACCAGAAGATCGAGCAGTTCATGACAGTCTTCTCGTTCAATCCCCTCCGCGACATCCAAGACGTGACGCTGTACGGCAAAGGCCGGGACCGCAACAACGCGGTGGTCGTCGTCGAGGGGCAGTTCGACACTCAGAAGCTCCTCTCAATGTTGCGGCTGAACTCACAATACCAGGAAATCCCCTACAAAGGCTCGACTCTGCACCGCTGGCAGCAGGAACCCAAGCCGGGCCGGCAACCGGCGGACAACCAGATGATGTACGGATGCGTCTGCGACGGCAACCGCATCGTGATGGGCAGCGGACTCGATGCGGTGCAGCAGGCCGTCGACACGCTGAAGGGACAGGCCTCAGGGGCATCGAGCGGATTGCTCGGCCAAATCCCGGAAGGGCCAGATAAGGTGTTCGCGCAGGTCGCCGCCGTCGGCGTCGGGCAGATCGTCGGACAAGATCCCAAAGCCGCCCTGCTCAGACAGACGGAGTCCCTGGCCCTGAGCCTCGGCGAAAGCTCGGACAAAGTCTTCGGCGAGCTGAGTCTGACGGGTCAGTCCGCCGAGGCTGCCGACAGCATGACCAAAGTCATCCAGGGCCTGATCGCATTCGCCCAGTTGAACGGCGAGCGGCCGCAGTTGGCCGAGCTGGCCAAGAGCCTGAGCGTGTCCCAGGCCGACAAGACGACCCGGGTTCGTTTCGAGGCCCCCGCGCAGACCGTGTACGGATTCCTGAAGAGCCAGTGGGAGCAGAGGCAAAAGCAAGGCCAGCAGCCGGCGACGGTCCCCTAGTTGACGCAACTATGAATTGACAAACCGACTTCCCCTTCAATCGAGCGACTCGTTTCCCGGACGCGCTCAAGTCAAATCTCGCGGGCTCGTGTTACCGACAGGGCTCGCCGTGCCTATTACGGGTGGAGCCGGAGAGCCGGGTTCTTCGGCCGAGAACCTTCAGACCTGTGAGGAGATTTACGAAGATGGCACGGACACAGTCTATACTCGAGGGGGGACACGCGATGATTCCGCATCCCATGCACCGCGACACGTTTCGTTGCGGCCGCACCCGCACGCGAATTCGCACCGGCGTGTGCCTGCTCGGCGTGGCGCTGGCGTGGTCGACCTGCGGCTGGGCCAATTCGGGACCCGGAATCGGATTCAAGGTCGGCGTTCAGACGCTTGAGAGCCCTATCGACCTGGACAAGACCACCCGGGCCCGTTACGAGTTGGAGCTGTCCGGCCCTCGCCTTTTCGACGACCATTTGGACGTGGCGTTCACGCTCGGCGGCTCGTCGCTCGGGTCGTTCGAGACCTACTATCCCGACGAGGTCGACGGCGTGTTCATCGACGAGACCTACAATGATCACCTGAGCCTCATCGACACCCGGCTGGCCGCACGCGTCTATCCGCTCGGCGACGCCAGCAACATCCGGCCCTATGTCGGCGCGGGAGTCGGCTACTTCTGGTTCCTCGATCAGTGGGATTACGAGTACGCCGAGACGTTCGAGGACCATCCGGGCGATTGGGACACCTACGTCCACAAATCCGACGGCGTCGACACCGAAGCCCACGGATTCTTCCCCTTCCTCCTGGCCGGCGTCACGGTTCCCATCGGCGACATGGGCGAGTTGTTGTTCGATTTCCAGTACGATTTCGAAAAGGAAGACAACGGCTACGATTTCGGCGGCCCGATCTACATGATCGGCGCGAGATTCCGATTCTGAAGAAACCGTTTTGAACAGGCCGCTTTGACGCCTTATCAAGGCCGGGCCATCGCGATACACACAACGGCGACGGCCCGGCTGTTTTTCGTCTTGCGACCGACCCGAACACGAATGTAGACTGATGGAACGAAGACGCCGGGACGCTTCCAGTCGTGGGCGACCCGGAGGACGTATTCTTGTGCTTGCGAGATGTGATTGTAGGAGGCAGGTCATGAGACTCGGATTCTTCTCTCACTCCAGCCGTGCCGGAGACCTCGGCGCAATTGCCGCCATCCTGTCCGTACTCTGGGCCACAGCAGTCGCAGGCGCCGCGACTCCGGGATCTCTCGAACAGATGTACCAGGAAGCCAATGGACTCGCGGCGAAGCCCGGCGAGATCGATCAAGCCATGGCCGCGTATCAAGCGGTCATCGAGGCGCATCTTGCCAATGAGACGGTGTTCGACTCCGCCCTGCGACAGCTCGCCCGGCAGTACATGGATTCCGGCCGAATCGATGAGGGCCTTCAGTTCTTCCTCAATCTCGGCCAGCGGATGTACGGCCAGCAGAAACCCAACACACTCCGGGAGATTCTCGGCCAGTTCAGACTCAAATATCCCGAGCAGACGGATAAGGTAATCGCCCAGTTACAGCCCTCTTCGAGCAGACAGAGAGGGGATGTCCCTGCGATGCCTGCCAAGGAGTTGTCCAAGGCAATTTTGCAGCGGGAGGACGCACAATTGCGAGACAAGGGTCTGGAAAAGCTCCGGGCGATGCTCGCCCCGCAATCCTCCGACGACCAGAAGAAGCAGGGACTGGCGACACTGGCCTCGGTGCTCACCGCCAAGTTCGACCGCAAGAGTTTCCGCGACCTGGTTCTGCCGCTGTTGGCGTCACAGGCCCCGGAGATCCGCGCGAACGCCCTGCGATGCCTGCCGCAACTGGAAGCTACGACGGCGGATCTGGACCTCGTGCTCCCGATGGCCCAGGACGATTCCCCGAAGGTCCGCCGGGAGGTCGGGCCCGTTCTGATTCAGGTCGGAAAAGGACAGGAACAGGCCAAGGTGATTCCGGCGTTGATGCAATTGCTCCAGGACAAGGAGCCGGACGTCGTCGATTGGACCATCCGCACAATGTGGGGACAGTACGCGTCGCCCGAATTCGATGAGCTTCTGATCCGCCTGTCGCAAGACGCGCAGCTTCATCACAACGTCATCTACTTCTGCCTGAGCACGATGCGGGACAAGAGCCCCGCCGTGTGCCGCCGGCTGGTTGAGGAGCTGGCGGACCCTGATTGGAACAACAGCGGCCGGGCCGCCTGGGGCCTGACGTACGGCGTTCCCGAAGAGGCCCGCTCCATCGTCGAAGACGGCCTGCTCAAGGCCCTGCCGCAGGAGACGAACGAACAGACGCGCAAGGAGGAGTTCCGCGCCCTTCGGATGGTCGCGACGGAAAAATCCCGCGGTTATCTGCAATCGGTGATCGATTCACCCCAGGAGACGGACGACTCCAAACAACTGGCCCGCGAGATTCTGGCGAAACTGAGTTCGACGCGATGACGTTTGGCGATTGATCGTCGGTCGCCCGCCACGTAGAATAGGGCCCGACAATGGGATGTGCGTTGAAAGGTTCTACTATGTCGAGGGACGGTAAGAGGCATTCGACTGCATTCGGCGCCCGCCGGCTGCCGCGGGGCGGAACGATCATCAACATCGTCACCGGCCTGGTCTTCGCCGGCCTGTTCGCCGCCGGGGTCATCTGGTTCTCGAAGACGGCGGGCGAAGCCACGAAACAGTACGGCACGGCGATGGTCAATACGAAGCATCAGAGCATGACGCTGACCTGCCAGATGAACCTCCGCTCGATCGCACAATGCCTTCAGGCCTACGCCATCAGCAATGAGAGCTTCCCGGCCGACCAGCAGGAGCTGGTGAGCTATTGCGGCAGCTCCAAGGTGTGCCGTTGCCCCGATCCCTGCGGCGTGGACTACGTGTACATCCCCGGAGCCGGAGGTGATGAGCCCGCCGGCACTGTGGTCGTCTACGAGCCCAAGCCCGTCCACGACGGCAGGTGCAACGTGCTGTTCGCAAGCGGCCAGATCGAGTCGCTCACTCCCGAAGAGCTCAAGCCGCTGATCGAAGCCACCCAGGCGCGACGGCGGCGCTGAACCGAGTCCGACGGTTCGGGGTCGCGGCTCAAAACTCGAGCAGTTTCAGGACATCCTCGATGACGCCCTCCTTCGTGGCCCGCGCATTCGGGTCGGCCGAGTTGCTGGAATTCAGATACTCTTTCTTCGCCTGGATCGGCATCGAGAGCTTGTACGGCTTGCACTTTCCGATCCCGGCCACCGCCCGGCGGGCTCCCTCATAGAGTGCCTGTCGAGTCTCCTCGAATGGATACAACTCCGCCGCTTCGCGTGAGATGCCGCGTTTGACGGCTACCGCGACGCAATCGGGTCCGAAGAACCGCGTGGCCTCCCGGCAGGTCGCCTCGTCGCCCGTGACCATGATGGTCGGGACGTCGAAGTGCCCCGCGATCGCGGCGCACTGGGCCAGTTCGCCGGATTCGACGCC
>JBDKUU010000987.1:0-3584 GCA_039679525.1 Phycisphaerales bacterium
GGGGGGGTGGGGGCCGCGCCGGGGGGGGGGGGGGTGGGGGCGGCGCGAGCCCCATCCCCGTGCCGGCGTGCAGCGGAGCGGGAGCGAGCCGGCGAACCACCGCGGCCGGTGGGCAGCCCCATGGTCCTTTGTCGCCGCATTTTCATGGTGTGTTGGGCTATCTTGAATCAGCGCATTGCGCGCTGGGAGCAACAAACATGGCGAATTTCACTCCACGATCGGTGGTCAAGTCGGCGGTGCGGACGCTGCCCACGGAGATCCCGACGCTCGCGGCCTTCACGGAGGTCGTCGACGACATCCTGACGACCAACCCGTTCGGCTGCACGGCCTACGAGGTCGGCGGCGTCAGCCACGACGGCACGGAGAAGACGAAGGAGTCGTACACGGCCCGGTTCGTGTACGAGGACCTCGAGGCCGAGACGATCGGCACCACGGCGGTCAAGTGTCCCTCGGTCGCCGCGTACAACGGCGTGGTCACGGCCGTCCCGGCCGCGACGGCGATCAACACCGCGATCGGCGCGACCGGCGTGCACGTCCTCGATGACGACACGTTCTCGGCCACGATCAAGTGTCACGACGCGAACGGCGAGCTGTACAACGTCGGGATCACCCGCTCGGCGGTCACGGTCTCGGGGTACGAGGCCGACGCGATCCTCGCGGCCATCGAGACCTGGGCGGACGCGGTGCCGGCGCTCAACTGAGCCGCTCGGTACCTCATTGGGATTCGAACAACGCCGGCCGGGGTCGGAGCTCCCCTGCCGGCGTAGCAGGGTTCTGCGGTCGGGGGCTCTGGCCCCCATTTTTCAATAGACTTGAACTCTTTTCGCTAAATCTCGCCTGGGGCTTGCAGAAGAAAATATATTAGTCCATCATTTTTTCAGGGCTGAGAAGGATTGACATTCAGCTCGCAGGTTTCATCCCTTTTGGGCCCCTCTTTACAATGCATTTTTCGGAGTTCCGTGCCGAGCGCCACCGGCATCTTCTGACCGAGGGGGATACATTTCGCGCGAAACATCCTGGCCCGTACCCCCCCGTCTCCATTCAGCGCAGTTTGCTCAACGCTCTGGCGGCGGCCGAGCGCACGGAAGGATCAGAATCCTTGAGCCCAGCAGTCAATGGATTGATGGCACGAGCGTCATTGAGCGCACTCAACGCTCCGGCGGCTTCCCGGCGCACAGAAGGGTCGGGATCTTTGAGTGCGGCGATCAGGGGAACAACGGCACGACCGCCACCGATATCCCCCAGCACACCGGCGGCAGTCCTGCGCACATATCCATCGGGATCTTCGAGCGCGGCGATTAAGGGATCAACAATACGGGTATCTACGTGCCTGTATAACTGGAGATCCTTGAGCGCGGCAATCGGCGGCTCAAGGCGAGCTTCACCGATCTTCCCCAGCGCACTGGCGGCGGCCGAACGCACGTAAGAATGAGGATCCTTGAGTGTGGCGATCAGTGGGTCGATGGCACGAGCGTCTCTGATCCATCCTAACTGAGATGCGGCGTCAATGCGCTCTTGATAGTCAGAGCTTTTAAGCTGGGTGATCAACACTTCAACCCGCCAGTCGCTCTCCCCCTTTTTAACTGACGGCTTTCCGGTCCTGGCCGGAGCAATCAACGGGACCTTGGGTCGGGCCCCCCCAAGCTGCCCCCGCGCCTCAAGAGTGACGTCTTTGTTGCTCAAGGCGGCGGTTGATTCCGGGTCGAGCGCGATTGCCCGGTCGTAACAGACGATCGCATCGTCATATTTTCCCTGTTTCCCCAAGATCGCTCCCTTATTTATCCAAGCATCGATAGCTGTCGGTTCGAGTTCGATTGCCCTGTCGTAGCACATGATCGCATTGTCATATTCACCCAGACTGTCGAGAGCAAAACCCTTGTTTATCCAAGCAGCGGTAGTTGCACGGTAGAGTTCGATCGCCTTGTCGTAGCATGCGACAGCCTCGATGTATTTTTCCTGGGTGAGGTGGGCATCTCCCTGGTTAACCCATTCATCTGCCGTCATAGATGGTCGATTCTCGGCGGCATCGTGTCTGCTCTCAGCAGTCTCGGGGGCCTTCTTAGGGGGTTCCGGTTCTCTCTTCCCAAAAATCTTATCCAAGAAACCCATGAAGGTAATTTTCACCCGCATCAGTAAAAGCATTTGATTTCTTCTGATAGCGTCTTTAAAACCCGCCAGGTGACGGGAAATGGGGTAGGCAAGTGCAGGTACGCCACTATCTTCCTGAAGTGCTCTCCCGACTGCCGGAGCGACGGCGAAACGAGCAGGACAAGCGAACCGGGATGGTGGATCGCCTGATGAAGTGCGAGTGCCGTCGCCGTTGTGGTTGATTTGCCCAACTGCCGCCTCCCCGTCTGCGGGGAGTCCGGCGTGCGTGCGCTTTATCCGCTTCCGGCACGACTACTCTCCGATTATGGCGATGCATCCCACGGTCCCGGTCACGCCGACGAACGACCTCGCGGCCCTTCTCGAGGGCATGGCCTCGACCGGCTTCCAGGGGCGCAAGCTCGGCGAGTCCGTCCGCGTCTGGCGCGCGATGCTGGAGGACCCCGAGTGCACCATCCTGCTCGGGCTCTCGGGCGCGATGATCCCAGCCGGCATGCGCGAGGTGCTCACCGCTCTCGTCCGCCACCACTACGTCGATGCAATCGTCTCCACGGGCGCGAACGTCTTCCACGATGTCTGCGAGCACCTCGGGGTCAGTCACTACCAGGGTCACCACCACGTCGACGACGCCGATCTCTTCAGCCGGGGCATCGACCGGATCTACGATGTCTTCGCGTACGAGGAGGAGTTCCGGACCACGGATCGGCAGATCGCCGCGTTCGCCGCCTCGGTCGCGCCGTTCCGCGGCTCCTCTCGCGCCTTCCTCGCGGCCTTCGGCCGCCATGTCATGGCCGCCGCGCCCGAGAGCCGATCCTTCCTCTCGACCTGCGTCGAAGAGGGCGTCCCCGTCTTCGTCCCGGCGCTCGCCGATTCCTCGATCGGGATCGGGCTCGTGATCGCCCGCCGCGACGGAGTCGCCATCGACGTGGACCAGATCGCCGACGCCGACGAGATCACGCGGATTGTCGAGGCGTCGGCGAAGACCGGCGTCGTGTACATCGGCGGAGGCGTACCCAAGAACTTCATCCAGCAGACCCAGGTGATCGCCTCGATCCACGACGCGAACCTCGGGGGACACGCGTACGCAGTACAATACACGACCGATGCCCCGCACTGGGGCGGGCTCTCGGGCTGCACCTTCGAGGAGGCCATCTCCTGGGGCAAGGAGCAGGCGGCCAGCCCGCTCGTCCAGTGTTTCTGCGACGCGACAATCGCGCTCCCCCTCGCCGCATCGGCTCTGATTGCGAGTGGGATTGTGCGCGAGGGGAAGCGGTTCGACCTGTAAGTGCCGGAATCCTTATCCCCTTACCTCCCATACCATATTCCGCACCATTCATGGAGTGACGTTTTCACGTCACGAGTGTCCACTGGATGCGAGATTCCCCGTTGAGGTAGCCAAGCCTGGTATGGCGCAGGTTTGCTAAACCTGTGTCCCCCTGGGACTCGAGGGTTCAAATCCCTCCCTCAGCGCTCCGGGC
>JBDKUU010000988.1:0-10581 GCA_039679525.1 Phycisphaerales bacterium
GAACGTCGTGGAGTTCCTCCAGCAGAAGGAAAAGGACGATTCCGGCGTCCCCTGGTTCGCCGTCGGCTCTCTGGTGAATCCTCACGACTACGGACTGATGCCCGTCGGCTGGCAGCTCCCGGCGGACAACGGCGTTGTCCCCTGGCCGGGCGGGACGACCCTCGCTCCCATGAAGATTCCCGCACCCGGCGACCAAAGCCTGCCCGGCGGCGATGGAGAGCGGGTGGCTCTGAACCCGGATGGTTTCCCGCAGGACAACGGCTCGCTGCCGCGCACCTACGACGAGTCACTGGACGACAAGCCGCGATGCCAGAGGGATTACGCTCTCAAGATGGGCCTGGCGTTCAAGTCGATGCAGGAGTACAACTTCAGCAAGCAGGGACTCCCCATCACGACTCCTCAGCCCTATCAGTTGCAGAGCAACGCCAAGGAATGGGCCCTGGCCTCCAACCAGTTCTACACGTATTGCCATTACCTCATGGATCTGCAACTCCGCAAGATGCTCCAGACCCTGGACGACAGCGGCCTGGCCGAGAGCACGATCGTCGTGTTCCTCTCCGATCACGGCGAACTGGCCGGCTCCCACGGCGGCATGATTCAGAAGTGGCACAACGCCTATGAAGAGACCATCCGCGTGCCCATGGTGATCTCGTCGCCGCTCGTGAACGACGGCCGCACGGTCCGCGAGATTCGCCAGCCCACCAGCTCGATCGACCTGGCGCCGACGATCCTGGGGTTGGCCGGATACAAGGAAGCGGACCTGCGAGCCGCGATGGAGGCCGCGCACGGCCAGTCCGTGGTGAAGCCCTTCCCGGGCGCCGATCTGTCTGCTCACATCCAGGGCGACGGCCAGGCCGACATCGTCGGGCCGGACGGAAAGCCGCGGGTGGGCGTCTTCTTTATGACCAACGACACGATCACGGACCTGGGCGGCAACCCGAGCGACACGACGAAAGGCCAGTACGATATGTTCCTGGCGAACGTCGAAACCGTGAGGGCCCAGGGACATGACTTGACGTCGGGAACCGTCACGCAGCCCAACTGCGTACGCGCCCTGTGCACCGGCGACTGGAAGATCGTCCGCTACACGGATCCCAACGGAGTCGAAGCGGACGAATGGGAACTCTATTGCCTGACCGCCGATCCCATCGAGCGAACCAATCTCGTCGATTTCAGGACGGGCGAAGTTCGCAGCGACGTGAGCGTTCGAGGCATGACGGCAGAGGAACTGGTCGCAAAGAATCAGTATTTGAGAGCGGAGCTGGCCCGACAGGAAGCCGCCGTGCAGGGCCAGACCATCTGATCGTCGTGATCAGGGGCGGAAATCCGGCAGGAACGAATCACCGTTCAAGAATCGATAGAAAGGAAAATCGGGAATGAGGCTTGCCATGTTCATTGCCGCCGTCGTCGCCGTCCTGACGACGTTTGCGTCCGGCGCGGCGCCGGTCAAGATTGACGGCGGGCTTGTAGAAGGAACGATAGAGAACGGAATCGGCACGTACAAAGGGATTCCCTTCGCGGCCCCTCCCGTCGGCGATCTGCGATGGCGACCGCCTCAGCCCGTCAAGAGATGGGACGGCGTCCTCAAGGCCGACCATTTTGCCCCGGCTTGTCCCCAGGTCCAGTTCGACATTCCCCTGTTCCCCAAGGTCGAGACGTCCGAAGACTGCCTCTACCTCAACGTCTGGACGCCGGCCCAATCCGCCGAGGAGAGCCTGCCGGTCATGGTCTGGATCTACGGCGGCGGGTTCGCCATGGGCGCGACTTCCACGCCCCTCTACAACGGCGAGCAACTGGCGAAGATGGGCGTCATCGTCGTCAGCGTCGCGTATCGCGTGGGACCCCTGGGATTCCTGTCACATCCCGAGCTGTCGGCCGAATCCCCGCACAAGGTCTCCGGCAATTACGGCCTGCTCGATCAGATCGCCGGGCTTCAGTGGGTACAGCGGAACATCAAGGCCTTCGGCGGCGACCCCGGCCGCGTGACGATCTTCGGAGAATCCGCCGGCGGCATGTCCGTCAGCATGCTCGCGGCCTCTCCCCTGGCCAAGGGCCTGTTCCACAGGGCCATCTGCCAGAGCGGCGGATCGTTCAACCCGGTCCGCATGCAGAAAGAGCCCGACAGCATCCAGCTCCTGGCCGGGGCCGAACCGGCCGGAGTGGAGTTCGCCAAACGCATGGGGGCCGACTCCCTTGCGGAACTCCGCCAGGTCCCGCCGGAGAAATGGCAGAAAGACCCCGCCGCTCAGATGGGCGGCTTCTGGCCCGTGGCCGACGGCTACGTGATCGTGGGCGATCAGTACACACTCTACGAGGCGGGCAAGTACAACGACGTGCCCGTGCTGATCGGGACGAACTCGGATGAAGGCTCCATGTTCGCCAAAGCCACAACCCCCGAGCAATACGAAAAGAGCGTGCGAGAGCGGTTCGGGCCTTTTGCGGAGAGAGTGCTGGAGTTCTATCCCGGCAAGACGCCGGACGAGACGCGTCGAGCTGCGGCCGACATTTTCCGCGATTCGCTTTTCGCCTGGCCGACGTGGGCCTGGGCCCGGCTTCAGACGAAAACCGGCGGCTCTCCCGTCTTCGTCTATTACTTCGATCAGAAGCAGCCCCCTTCCCTGCTCTCGGCCCTCTTCAAGTCCGACGGCGCCTCGCACGGCTCCGAGATCGCCTACGTGTTCCGACATCTCGACATGGGCATGGGCGCCCAGTTCACCGACGCGGACAGGAAGCTCTCCGAGCAGATGGCGACCTACTGGACGAATTTCGCCAAGGGCGGAAATCCCAATGGCGAGGGCCTGCCGGACTGGCCCGCTTTCCGCGATGGGCAACCGACGGTGATGTACCTCGACAGCGAGCCCCACGCCGGCCCTCCCGCCAATCTGGACAAGCTGATGCTGGTGGACAACTACTTCGCCTGGAAGCGAAGCGCGGAGAACTAGAGGACAGAGGACGGAAGAGAAGGTAGGAAGAACGGAACGTAAGAAGGTAAGAACCGGCCATCGACGATCGGGAGTTCTTTCCTTCCTACCTTCTGGTGTTCTTTCCTTCATGGAGTACCGGGTCCCGGCGTACGAGGCGCAATTCCGTGGGATGGGATTGCAGCCTGTGCGGCCCGTGAGGAGACGACGGCATTTCTCTTGAACGCTCTGGAGACGGTATATGAGACTTCGCTTTCATCGAATTCTCTCTCTGTGCTTGATGATGTGCCTGGGATTCGCTGTCTCCTTGTGTCGAGGCGAATCCTATGAGGATGCCCACGCGAAGCTCGTCGCCGGCAATCCCGCGGGCCTTTCCGTGACTTTGCGATTGGACAAGAACGCCTTCTTCATGGGAGAACGCATGGCCGGAGAAAACGATTCCTGGAAGCTCCCGCAGTTGATCGAACGCTATGCCACGAAACGCATATTGCCGAACGTGATCGCGGTCTACCAGGAGCACGAGGGCAAAGTGGCCTGCGACTTTGCGGAGCGTTTTCTGGGTTACTGGGTCAAGCATGATCCTGAGGCGGGTCTGGCCGCTCTGAAGAGAGCCGCCCTGCTGCGGGAAGACACCGGATGCTTTCAGTCGGTCCTCGGCGATGTCCTTTCTCGTTACTATAGCCCGGCGGGAGAGCAGTTGGCCCTTTCGTTTCTGGATGACGAGGACAGCCGGGTCGTCATGAACGTCCTGCAGTTGCTCTCGCGTCAGGGTTCGCCTGCGATCGCCGATCCGTTGTTGACGCATCTGGCGAGCATGTCCGACGATGACGAGCCGCCCACGCATCCCTACGGGTATACCAACGCCTCCATCAAGAAGGAGATCCTCTCATGCCTGATGAAGAGACGAGACTGGGAGCTGACGGAAGCCCAGAAAAAGACCCTCTACAGCCTCCTCAAGACCGATGCACATCGGGCGTGGTTCACTCAGCGATTCTCCGCCAAACCGAATGAACAGAAGCAGTGATTGCGCCCGAGCCAAACGAAACGCTGCATGATTCCATGATTGCGTCGCTTTAACCAGGATCTGTGGACTACCGGCCGAGAGCCGCTCTCCGTCCTCGGTCCGGAGAGGCGCGCCGCTCCTGTGGTTCCGAGGATCGCCGCGATTCTATGAAGAATCCATTTTAGGCTTTTTCCTCTCTGTTTTTTCCGTTTCCACCCGCCAACATATCCTCCAATGCAGTCTCTTTGATAGGGCTGTGGGGAGAGGCCGGGCCTTTAACGGAAAGGGCATGACGATGAAAACGACGACGATTGCGGCGGGATTGGTTATGGGCATGGTTGTCGGGGGCCTGAGTTTCGCAGCAGCCGAACCCCAGGATCAGGAGGCCGCGGCTTTCGTCGATGTCCCTGCCGATGCCTTCGCAGGCGATGCCCTGGACGAATCTGATGCCGATCTCTCCTATGCGACGGCGGCCGTGGATACGAGCAATACCTTCGTCGGCGTCGGCGCGGGCGCCAGGACTGCGCCGCCGGCTCGCGACAACACCTTTCTGGGCTTTCGGGCGGCCTACGGACCCGGGATGGGCAGCGAGAACACGTTCACAGGATCGAACGTGGGCTATCAGAACTTCACCGGCAGCTACAACACCTTCTCGGGCTACAAGGCGGGCTACTCCAACGCGGGCGGCAACTACAACACGTTCTTCGGCCACAACGCCGGCTACGCCAACTCGGGGCCCAGCGAGGAACGGCCCGAAACCGGGTGCGACAACACGTTCCTCGGGGCCTCCGCCGGCTACTCCAACGACCAGGGGTACTGGAACACCTTCACGGGATTCCGCGCCGGCTACGATAACGACGGCGGCTACGCGAACACGTACGCAGGCTGGAACGCGGGCTGCTCGAACGCCTTCGGCAGCCACAACACGTTCGTGGGGTGCTCGACGGGCTGCGACCTCGCGGACGGCGAGGGCAACACGTTCGTAGGGTCCCTCGCGGGCCGCCATCACGTCACAGGCAGCCACAACACGTACATCGGGACCTGCGCCGGAGCGGGGAACACCTCGGGCGGCTGGAACGTCTGCATCGGCAACTGGGCGGGATACGAAGAGACCGGCTCGTACAAGCTCTACATCGCCAGCAACAACACGACCCCTCTGATCTACGGCGACTTCCTCGCCATCCGGGTCGGCATCGGCATGACCCAGCCGACGGAGACGCTGGACGTCAACGGGACCGCCTGCGTTCGCGCGATTCCCGGCGGCAGCGGCGGGACCCCCGTCGTGGTCGATGCGGTCGGCAAACTGTTCAGATCCTCGTCCAGCCGGAGATACAAGACGGACATCGAGACTCTGACGCAGGATGCGGACAAGATCCTGGATCTCCGGCCGGTGCGTTTTCGTTGGCGATCGACAGGCGAGCCCGACATCGGCCTGATCGCGGAGGACGTCGAGACCCTCGCGGAGGACCTGGTGATTCGCGACGCCGAAGGAAGACCCGAGGCCGTGAAATACGACAAGCTGCCGCTGTACCTGTTGCTGGTGATCAAGGACCAGCAACAGCGAATCGAAGCCCAGCAGCGAAGAATAGAGACTCTGGAGGCGGCAAACACTCGCGTCGAATCGCTCCAACGGAGAATCGACGCCCTGGAGCAGACCATCGGGCAGGCGTCTCTCCCCTCGCAGCTCACAGACTGACTTTCGCGAACGCCGCGACGCGGCAACCGACCAACATCGCGGGACGTGCCGAGCAGTCCATGACGTGCAAACCATAGGCCTGCCGAAATTGCCTCAAGATATGTGAAACAACGAGGGGTCTGTTCCTGAAACCGCAGCATTCTGCGATTTACGCCATCAGCATGGAAGCAGCGGCCAGAAGCCCGGAGTGAATCGCTCGTTCGACAAGAATCTGTCTCGCTGTCTGTCTTTTGACTCTCATGCTGCTGGCCCAAGGCGTCAAATGCCGGGGGCTTGGGGGCGGCGCCCCCAAATCAGGAGTGGTCTTCCCCACATTTTCGCGAAGAGCCAAGCGAACGGGGCCCCGATCTTGTGGACCGGGGCCCCGCTTTTGCGCCATGACCGCAATCCCATATCCCGCCGGATACAGAAGGCGTTTCCCAGAATGACTACGGCAGCGGACGGCCGAAGGCGATGTCGTCGATGAACAACAGCCCCGTCCCGCCGGCGGTTGGAGCGGTTCTGTTGCCGACGCCGATCACCAGCGACTTGACCGCATTGAGCTTCACGCCGGCCGAGGTGAATTCACTCAGCGAAATCTTCCATTGGTTCCAGCCCGGCTGGGCCGTCGCCGCAGCGTTCGGGTTCACCACGGTCTTGGACTTGCCGGAGCTGTCCTTGACGGTGATGTACACGCCTTCCATCGAGTTGCCCGCCGGCTGGGTCACGCCGACCTCCGCGACCTGCCAGCCGCCGGTGACGCTGCCCGTGATGGAGATGTTCGAGAACTCCGCACCTGTCGACAGCGTCTCGCTGTGGCTGCACAGGGCCAGGCCGATCAGAACCTGGCTGGCCATCGTGCTCGTCTGGGCCGCGCCCAGTTGAGTCCAGGTCTTGCCGTCGGGAGAGATCGAGCCCGTGAATTTGTCGCCGTTGCGTTCGACCTTCACCCAGTACGGAGCGGCGGCAACCGCCCCGGTGTTGTCGTCGTTGGTCGACGCGCCGCCGGCCGCCAGTCGGCGCTGGAAGCTGGCGCCGTTGCCCGCCCCGCTGCCGCCGGGGGTCAGCGCCATGAAGGCGTGGTTCGAGCCGGGGTCGGTGTTCTGACGGATCATGACGCCGCCCTTGGCCCAGGCGTTGCTGTTGGCGAGACTCTCGACGCGGGCGACGATCGCGCCGTTGCCGGTGAGGGTCTTGTAGACGAAGCGGAACTGGTCGGACGCGTCCCAGACGTCCTTGCCGATGGCGTTCATCAGGATGCGGCCGCCGGCGGTCTCCACGAAGGCCGGCGTGCTGCCCTGGTAGTACAGGGACAGCGTGGTGGCCCCGTTGGCGGCCCAGTTCTGGACCGGATCGAACGTCTCCTCGGCCTCCGAAACGAACGGCGACGACGTGTTGTCGTACTTCAAAGGCATCGACTGGCTGCCGCCGTGAACGATGGTCTTTTCGGCGAACGGCGAGACGTCGTAGCCCACCTGCGAGCCGCTGGCCTTGGTCGTCAAGCCGTCGATCCAGCTATCGTAGATGCGGCGGTCGTCGTTGTAGCTCTCCATGTCGTCGACGGCCGCGTACTCCTGGGTCGTGAAGCTCCAGACGCCGCCCTCGTAGGGTCCGCCGCCGCCGAGCTCGTTGACCTTCCAGAAGTAGGTGGTTCCAAAGTCCATCGAGGCCGGCGTGAAGCTGTGCTCGGCCACCGTGCCCGCGACCGCCAGGGCGTCCTTATCGGCGCCGAAGTAGACCTCGTGCGAGGTGGCCTCGCGGCCGGGCCGCCAGTTCAGACCGGCGCCGACGCCGACATTCGTCGCGGCGTCCGCGGGCTGAGGCTCCCGGGCCGCCGTCGGGACATAGAAAAAGCGGACTTCACTCAGGCCGGCTTGCGGCAGACTGCCCCAGTTCTTGTTGATCGTCAGCCTGACGAACTTGGCCGCGGACCCGTTGAAGTTGACGATGGTGTTGGCCGCGTAGGTCGCCGAGCCCGTCGCCTGCGCGAACTCCGGAACGCCCTGCAACGTCGTCCAGGCGGCGCCGTCCGTGGAGAATTCGATCGTGACATCCCTGGCCCCGAAGCCGACGAACGCTTCGACAGGCTGGTTGGAGTTCCACACCCACATCTCGTGCAGCTTGTAGACCTTGTCGAACTCGTACTGAATCCAGTGCGGCTTGACGGCCGTCGTCATCCACATCTGCAGGACGTCCGTCGAGTGCTGGTCGGCGGCGTTCAGGCCCGAGCCGTTGATCGTATTCTGCGGCCCGGAGGTAGGCGAAAAACTCGAGGCCTTGGCCGTCACCTTCGTCAGCGGATACCCATAGGGCTCCGTCGTGAAGCTCCAGATCTTGCCTTGATAGATGGTGTTGTCGGGAGCCGCGTTGACCTCGTCGATCCGCCAGAAGTACGTGCGGCCGAATTCGAGAGACTCCGCCAGGGCGTAGCTCGCGGCAGTCTGATCCTGGCCGGCCAGGGTGCCCAGGGGATTGGCCCTGCTCGCCGCGTTGACGTCGTCGAGCGAGGCCCCCAGGTACACGTCGTGCGTCGCGGCGAACTCCCCTGCCGTCCAGCTCAGCGCCGTGTCCCGCGGGACGTCGGTGGCTTCGTCCACGGGGACGGGAGCGCTCGCACGGCCCGGCCCGCCGGGGCCCTTCATCAGGGTCTTGATCTCCGCCGCCGTCAACGCCCGGCGGAACAGCCACACGTCGTCCATCTCGCCGCGGAACCAGTCGCCGGTGGTGTTGAAGACGTTGCCGCCGATGCTGAAGAGGAAGGTGGACGAGCCGCTGACCATGCCGTTCTCGTCCTGATCCACTTCCTGGCCGTCGATGTAGAGGGCGATCCTGTCCTTATCGCCCGCCAGGGCGACGTGATGCCACGAGGGATAGGTGAAGCCCCAGTTGGCCCCGATGAAGGCCCAGTTGTTGCCCAGCATCCAGGTCCCGAACTGCCCGCCGCTCTCGGTGGTGA
This sequence comes from Phycisphaerales bacterium, assembly GCA_039679525.1. Lineage (GTDB taxonomy): Bacteria > Planctomycetota > Phycisphaerae > Sedimentisphaerales > Anaerobacaceae > PLanc-01. Next base: position 8,556 of record JBDKUU010000988.1, read on the forward strand.
ATCCCAGCTCGGCCAGGTCGTTCTGCCCGAAGACGCTGGAGTAGACGCCCGTGCTACTGGCGCTGATCCAGCCGGCCATGGTGAAGGCCGCCTGGCCGCTGAGCAGGCTCTTGCCCGTGCCGACGTAGGCGTCGGTCCCGTTGAATTGCAGCGCGGACCCGTACACGCCGGGAACCCACGCCGCGCCGCCGTTGATCGTGCCGTTGTTGCCGTTGGTCGAGCCGTCGGCCGCGACCGTGCCCTGCCCTTCATCGAACGACCACCAGCCCAGAAGGGCCGGGTCCCTCGTGGGGTCGAACGCGCCGTACCCCGCGCCCGCAGACAGCAGGATGAACGACGCCGCAAGAAGTGTCAGGAACGATTTTCTGCACATGACAATCCTCCTTCCTCGAGAAGACCACACACTGCCCGTGTTGCTGAACCGATCCGTTACGCGTCTGTGAAATGCCGACCAGCAGGCCTCGCCAGACCCGTCCCCGAGGACACGCCCTCCCGCGCCGCCGGCCTCGGACGTACCCGGCTCGACCGCTTCCAAACAGCTCCATTAGACCAGAACGGGCCCCTCAGGGCAAGGAGAATCCGTGTGCGGCGGGACGCCGCGTGGGAGCGTAGAAGCGTAGATGCGTAGAAGCGTAGAAGCGACAGGAGACTCCGAGTCCTGCCCGCTCGACAGAGCTTTCTCTCGTAGGATGGGCTTCAGCCCATGCGGACTCCGACTCGCGACGCCCCCCCCTTGCGGATTGCACAAACGATCTCCCCCGGGCGAAAAGCACGAGACTTGCGACACGCGCTGCGAACTGCGGCCCACGGGCCACGAGTCACGGGTCACGGGGCACCCGCAGCTACGGTTCTCCGCCGCCCTGCGTTGCCGAGAGAAACTCCTGCTTGAGTCCCTGCAAGCCCCCCGTCCGCAGGACCCTCTGAATCGTGGCCGGCAGATCGGGATCGAGACGCCCCTTCTGGCGTCCGTAGAGGAGCTGATTTTCGCCCTGGGCGAAGACCGCCAGATCGCCCAGCGAGTCTCCCTTCGTCCGCACGAGGACCAGCAGGCCGAACCCGCCCTCCTGAGCCTGAATGACTTTGTCCCACCCCTTGACAGGCATGTCCGCGAAGTCCACGCGCCGGCCCGCCGGCAGATCGAAGATCGCCAGGTGAATCCGGGAGAGCCAGCCGAGCTTGGCCGGCTCGCCCGCGGCCCGCGAGATCGCGATCTTGGCGAGCTTCATCGTGGCCCCTTCCAACTTGAACTCGAACGAATCCTCGGGCTCGACCCCGGTCTGCCGTGCGATCTCCTGACGCGTCCACTGCGGGCTGAACTGGGTCGCGCACCCCGCCGAGCCCAGCATCGCCGCGCCGAGCAGTATCCGCCAAAGACCCTGCAATCTCATACGATCGTCTCCTAAAAGCGACGCGCAGTCTATCCGAATCGGCCTTGCCTGTCCAACCGGGCTGTTTCCCGAACCGCCCTTTTCTGATATAGTCTCGCTCATGCCAGGAGCCCGTGTTTCGTCACGGACTCCCGGCCGGGAGCATCGTGAGCAGAGCAATCCGTGACGACCTTGGAGAAACGAAGATGCGTATGCCACACATTCTCAGTAGCGTGACGACGTTGATGATCAACGCCGCGACAATGGCCTTCGCCGGCGATACGAAGCACTCCTTCACCTTCGGCCAGAAGGAGTTTCTCCTGGACGGCAAGCCCTTCCAGATCATCAGCGGCGAGATCCACCCCGCCCGCGTCCCTCGCGAATACTGGCAACACCGCATCCAAATGGCCAAAGCGATGGGCTGCATCACCATCGCCGCGTACATCTTCTGGAACTATCACGAGAGCGAGCCCGGCCGGTTCGACTTCGAGACGGGCAATCGCGACCTGAGGCAGTTCTTCAAGCTCGTTCAGGACGAAGGCATGTGGGCCCTGCTGCGGCCGGGTCCTTACGTCTGCGCCGAATGGGAATTCGGAGGACTCCCCCCGTACCTGCTCCGCGAGCCGGACATCAAAGTGCGCTGCATGGACCCGCGATAC